>NZ_JASCON010000040.1:0-49985 GCF_029959585.1 Pseudomonas sp. PS02302 | reverse complement strand
CGCGGCCTTCCGCCGCCAGTGCGGCGCGACGCCGGGGCCCTCCCCCGGGGGCGTCTAGTCTGGTGTTTCAGCAGTTCGCACAGGAGCTGGCGAGTGATTTTTGCTTCCTGGCCTGGCCAGGCCAGGCGCCGCGATGATTCATAGCAGGGCTAGGGCGAGGAGTGGCAACGTCGCCTGGAAGCAAAAATCGTCGCCGAAATTGTGCAGATAACTTCCGCAACGCCGCACTAGCCGTCAGGCGGTAGCGCCGAGCAGGCCCAGGTAGTCACCGAAGCCGCCACGGGCCCGGCAATCCAGGCGCGAGCTGGTGCGCACCCGCACGCTGTTGCTCCAGGCGATGTGCGCACCCTGGGTCTTGAGCGCGGTGACCAGGGTGACGTCCTCGTCCACGGTCATGGAGGGAAAGCCGCCGGCGCGCAGGTAGGCGGTCGCCGAGATGCCAAAGTTGGCGCCGTGGATGTGCTGATGGCCTTCACGATCGTGATAGGCCGCTTCATAGCGCGCTCTGAGACTGGGAGAGTGCGGGGTCCAGTCGTCCACCTCGACCACGCCGCAGACGGCATCGGCACCGTAGGCGAGCTGGGCGGCAAACCAGTCCGGCGCCACCTCGGAGTCGGCATCGGTGCAGGCCAGCCAGCGCGCGCCGCGCTGGATCAGGTGGGCCGCGCCGGTCGCGCGGGTCAGGCCGACATTGCAGGCCCAGACTTCCAGTGCGGTCACCGGCAGGCGGCGAACGATGTCGGCGGTGCCGTCGGTGCAGCTGTCCAGCACGATGACGATCTCGACGGTCTCACCCAGCAAGGCCGGATGCCGCGCGGCACGCAGCACCGATTGCAGACAGCGTTCGACGTGTTGCTCTTCGTTATGAGCGGGTATCACGGCACCTATCATAGAAGCTGCTCCCGGCGGGCGACGGAGGTGGGATCGGAAGACCAGAGGGTGAGGACGAAATCGGCTTCTTCGAGCTGGCTCAGGCGATGCAGGCCGGGCAGGGCGGCCATGCGTTCGTGGACCTGGTCGCCGGTCAGGGCGCAGCCGTCGATGGGGTGGCGCCAGTGACAGCCGAGCAGCACTCCGCCGGGCAACAGGGCGCTGCGGGCGCTATCCAGGAAGGCATCCAGGCCGCGTTCGCCGAGGTAGTAGCCGATCTCGCTGACGACGATGAGATCGAAGGCGCCCGGGGGCCAGGCGTCCGGCAGCAGCAGGTGGCGTACCTCGACGTGGGGCTGATCGGCCAGCCGCTCGCTGGCGGTGGCGACCGCCGAGGCATTGCCATCGCTGACCAGCAAGCGTTCGCAGCGTTCGGCCAGGCGCCGGGACAGTTCACCGGTGGAGCAGCCT
This sequence comes from Pseudomonas sp. PS02302, assembly GCF_029959585.1. NCBI lineage: Bacteria > Pseudomonadati > Pseudomonadota > Gammaproteobacteria > Pseudomonadales > Pseudomonadaceae > Pseudomonas > Pseudomonas sp. PS02302. The sequence goes on along the minus strand of NZ_JASCON010000040.1, from coordinate 48,644 downwards.
GGCTCATAGCCGTGCGTGTAACGGCGGTGCGGCAGCATGGCCAGGGTCAGATCGCGCTTGCGCGCTTCATACCAGCGATGGCGGTAGTCCCAGGGGTCTTCGCTATTGGCGTAGAGCGAGTCGAAATAGCTCATGGAGACGGTCACGTCAGATAGACCTCCCAGGCACGGGTGAGACGGGCGACCACCGCAGCGGGCAGGATTGGCCCTTGTCCCGTGCTGGCGTCCTCGGTCAGCTGACTGCCAAAGGCGCTAACGGCACGCTTCTTCAGCGCCAGGACGTCCTCTTCCAGATCCAGGCGCCGCGCCCTTTCCCAGGGCACCCGCGGATCACCGGGGGCGGCCCAGTGCCAGGTCCAGACCGGCACCTCAATGCAGCGGGCCCCGCGCAGCCGGCAGGCTTCCACCGCCGCACGGCCGGTCGCCTCGTGATCGGGATGACCATCCAGCCGCCAGGTGGCGAAGACCACGTCCTCGGGGGTGAGGAACTCCAGCAGTCGCTGCTGCAGGGCGCCTTCCCGCTCGCTGACCTGACCATCCGGAATCGCCAGGCGGGTCACGGTGGCGCGCTCCAGGCGCAGCCGGCGCAGGGCTTCGCGAGTTTCCAGCGGACGGGTATTGCGCAGGCGGCTGGCGGGCCAGAGGGTGGACTGCGGATGACTGCCATCGCCGTCGGTGACGGCCACCAGCGCCAGCCGACGACCCAGTTCGCCCAGCAGGCAAAGCAGGCCGCCGCAGCCGAGGATCTCGTCGTCCGGGTGCGGCGCGACGACTACGGCGCGATGTCCGGGCGGAACCAGCTGCGCGGCTTCGATGGCCGGCATCTCGCCAAAGCCTGACCACTGCAGCCACGCCTCGGGCGTCGTGCCCACGCCTTGAATCTGACGATCACCTACAGTTGCCAAGGGGCACCCTCCAGTAGATTGAGGTCACCCAGTACCGCCAGATCACGTTCGGCGTGACTCTGGCGCAGGTAGACGGGAAGGTCCGCCATGTGGCGGGCGCAATAGGCATCACGGCACAGCGGCGCGGCGCCGAAGGCGCGGCCGGTATGCCGGATGACGATTTCGGCGCACTGCTCGACCAAGGCACGCAGCTGGCAGACCGGATAGCGGGCATCCGCCGCGGGATTGTGGTCGATCCAGTGGGCAGCCTGGCGCAAGGCCGTGGCGGCGCCGAGCAAGGCGGCGTCCACGTGGCCCAGGTGCGCGAGGGCATGGGGTTCGCGATGACGCTTGCAATGGGCGCGCAGGGTGTCGGCCAGGGCGGTGGCGGAGCCATACCAGCAGGCGGCGATGCCGCCGCCGCCATGCCAGAAGCCGGGGCGGTGCAGGTAGCGGCCGGGGGGACCGACCAGCACACCGGCGGCGCCGTCGAAGAGCACATCGACGCTGCCCGTGTGCTGCATGCCGATGGCGCGCCAGCCATCCTGGGTGACCTCGACGCCGGGTTGCTTCATTTCCACCGCCACCAGCATCGGATGGTCGTCCATCCAGGCGGTGACCAGCGCATGGCTGACCAGGGCGGCGCCGGAGCACCAGGACTTGCGGCCGTGCAGGGTGACCATGCCGTCGGCGCTGTAGCGCACCAGCAGGCGGGCGTCCGGCGGCTCGGCGGCCCAGACGCCCCAGATACTTTCGGGCGGCTCGAAGCCATCCAGTTCGCGCAGGACGGCCAGGGCATCGGTGTGGCCTTCGTACAGCTTGACCAGGCCCAGATCGTGATGGGCTACCTGGGCCAGGGCGCGCCAGCGGTTCAGGGTCTGACCCTGGCCGGGCAACGGCAGGCGATCGAGACCGCGCTGGTTGAGAATCTGGAGTCGGTGTTGCAGCAGTGCGGGAGTGACCTCGTCATAGGTCCACTCGTCCAGGGTGTCCTGAAGGCTATCCAGATCGATCGACATCGGCTCCATCCCGTGGCTGGCGACGGCGCTGTCCACGACAGCGCTCGTTAGTGCAGACCACGGGGAGCGATAAGGGGTTTCGCTTGGGCCCTATGCTGGCCGACGGCAGGCGTGTCGCTAGGCCACGCCCAGTCGTTTGCGCCGCGCGGCCGTGAGGCTCTGGCGCACCCCGGCATACCCGGCCCAGGGATCGTCCTTGAGCCCTTCGAGGCGTTGCAGGAGTGAATCGAAGCGCCATTGGTCGCTGCCCTGCAGGTCGCTCAGCTCGTCGCGCGCCACGGGCACCGAAACGCCTAGGTGGGGACGGGCGCGCAGGGAAAAGGCACTCACCGTGGTGGCGCCGTGGCGATTGCGCAGGTAGTCGACGAAGATCTTCCCCTGGCGGTTCTGGGCGCCCATCTTGGCAGCGAAGAGCTTGGGCAGGGTGTTGGCCAGGTGCTGGGCGGCCGCCTGGGCGAAGGCCTTGACGGTGTCCCAATCCTGGCGCCGATCCAGGGGCACCACCAGGTGCAGACCGCGGCCGCCGCTGGTCTTGACGAAGGCGTGGAGGTCCAGCTCGTCGAGCAGGGTCAGCACCAGCTCCGTCGCTTCCACCATGCGCGACCAGGGCAGGGCGGGATCGGGGTCGAGATCGAGGATGAAGCGGTCGGGGCGATCGATGCGCGCGGCGGTGGCATTCCAGGTATGGAGCTCCAGCGTACCCATCTGGGCCGCGCCGATGAGCGCCTCGCGGCTGTCGATGACCATCAGCGGCGCGTGACCCGGATCCAGCTCAGGCGCGAGTTCGCGGATATGGGGGATCGCCAGGGTCTGCTTGTGCTTCTGAAAGATCTGCTCGCCGGCGATACCTTCGGGCGTACGGACCAGGGCCACGGGCCGATCGGCCAGGTGCGGCAGGATCCAGTCGGCGACGGCGGCGTAATAGCCGGCCACATCGAGTTTGCGCGCGCCGCTGGCCGCGTCGATGACGCGCTCGGGGTGGCTGATGCGCACCCCGGCGACGCTAGCCTCCTGCCGTCCGGCACCGGGCTTGCGCCGGGACGTGGGGTCGGGACCTTTGGCTTCCCTTGCCGGCGCGGCCTGTTCAAGGCCGATGCCCTCGGCGGGCTTGTCGTCACGCAGGCCATGGAAGACGCCCTGACGGACGATGCGATCCTGGGTCAGCTCGGCGTAGGCGATCTCGCACAGCTGCTCGGGCCGCAACCAGGTCACCTCGCGGTAGGCAGCGCCCCTCGGCGGATCCACCACCGGCGGCTGATCGACGATCAGCGGCTGGAATCGGGCGTGCAACTGCTTGAGCAGGGCGGCGGTAAAGCCGGTGCCGACTTTGCCGGCATAGTGCAGCCGGCCCTGGTCATCGTGCAGCGCCACCAGCAGCGCGCCCAGGTGCTGACGACCGCCCTTGGGCTGGGTGTAGCCGACGATGATGAATTCCTGGCGATGGGCACACTTGAGCTTGATCCAGTCCTTGTTGCGCCGAGAGCGATAGGCACTGCCCAGGCGCTTGCCGATCACCCCTTCGAGGCCCAGTTCGCAGGCGCTGGCCAGGATGCGATCGGCCGGTACCTCGAAGGCGGCGGAAAAGCGCAGCAGGTCGCTGTCGTTGCCTTGCTCCAGCAGCTTGCCGAGCAGCTCGCGGCGCTGCTCGACCGGTACCTCGCGCAGATCCGCGCCATTGAGATAGGGCAGGTCGAACAGGTAATAGGCGATGCGGGTCGCCTTGCCGGTCTCGAAGGCATTCTGCAGCGCCTGGAAGCTGGAGACGCCCTGGGCATCGTTGACCACGATCTCGCCGTCCAGCCAGGCGTTTTCCAGGCCGAGGGCCGCCAGGGCGCTGGCCTGTTCTGGCAGACGTTCGGTCCAGTCGTTGCCGCTGCGGGTGAAGAGGCGTACCTCACCGCCCTCGATATGAGCGAGCAGCCGATAGCCGTCGTATTTCACCTCGTACAGCCAGTCGCCGGCCGGCGGGCTGTCGACCAGGGTCGCCAGTTGCGCCTCCAAGGTGTCGGGCAGCTTGGCCTTGCGCGCCCTGGCCTGGCGTGCCGGCGTCCTGGCTGCCTTCGATTGGCTGGCGGTTTTGCCCTTGGACGTGGCCTTGGGCTGCGCGAGCCGCGGCAGGGTCTTGTCGCTCAGTACGCTGTCGGGCTCGGCGGCGGTCACTTCATAGTCGGCGCTGTCGCGGGCCTCGTCGTCGCGTTCCTTGATCAGCAACCACTGCGGCTTGTCGCCATGGCCATGCAGGCGGGTGCGCACCAGGGTCCAGTGGCCGCGGAGCTTTTCACCGCGGAGTTCGAACTTGAGCTTGCCTGCGGCATAGGCTTCGGCCGCATCGCCCTCCGCCAGCCACTCGCCGCGATCCCAGACGATGACATCGCCTGCGCCGTACTGGCCTTCGGGAATGCTGCCTTCGAAGCTGCCGTAGGCGAGCGGATGATCTTCCACCTGCACCGCCAGGCGTTTTTCACCGGGATCCAGGCTGGGACCCTTGGGCACCGCCCAGCTCTTCAGGGCGCCGTCCAGCTCCAGACGGAAGTCATAGTGCAGGCGACGGGCATCGTGCTTCTGGACGACGAAACTCAGGGCGCCCCTGGCCTTGCGCCGGCGCGGACTGTCCTCGTCACGCGGCTCGGCGGTGATGTCGAAGTTGCGCTTGCGGTTGTATTCGCTGGACGGGCTGGCCATGGCGGCGGTCCTCACTTGGCCTTGCGGGTACGGCTGGCGGCAGGACTACGGCGGCTGGTCGAACGAGCGGCGCCCTTGGACTTGGGCGCTTTCTTGGCCTTGTCCTGTTTGCCGCCCAGGCTGCGACGCAGCAATTCGGTGAGGTCGATGACGTCGGCGCCGCTGTCTTCGGTTTCCGGCTCCTCGGTGACGGCTTCCAGCTTGCCGTCCTTGAGCTTGCGTTCCACCAGCGCCATGACGTTGTCCTTGAAGGTGTCGTGGTACTGCTGCGGATCCCATTGCTCGGTCATCTCGTCCACCAGGCGCTGGGCCATGTCCACTTCCTTCTTGGTGACCTTGGCGTCCAGCCCTTCGAGTCCGACATCTTCCGCGGAGCGGACCTCGTCGGCCCAGCGCAGGGTGTTGAGCACCAGGGCATCGCCCAGCGGCATGATTACTGCCAGGTGCTGCTTGGAGTGCATGACCAGGTTGGCCACGCCCACCTTGCCGGCGGCGCTCAGGGTGTCGCGAAGCAGCGCATAGACCTTTTCGCCGTTCTTGTCCGGCGCCAGGTAGTAGGGCTTCTCGAAGTGCAGGATGGAGATCTCCCGCGCTTCGACGAAGGCGAGGATATCGATGGTGCGGGTGGCCTCGGGCAGCGCGTTGTGGATCTCGTCTTCGCTGAGCACCACGTACTTGCCCTTGCCGTGTTCGACGCCCTTGACGATGTGCTCGCTGGGCACCTCCTTGCCGGTGGTCTTGTTGATCCGCCTGTAACCCACCGGATCGAGGCTGCGCTCGTCCAGCCAGTCGAAGTCGATACCCGATTGCCGGGTCGCCGAGACGACCGAAACGGGGATGTGCACCAGGCCGAAGCTGACGGCGCCTTTCCAGATCGAGCGGGGCATGGGCGTTCTCCTTTGGGGTGTCCCCTATGGATAGGCCGGCGATCCAGCGGGTTCCGCCCTGGGGAACCCCGCTCCGCTGTTGGGTTCTACCCCCGGAACGACGCTTTTGCCGTCGCAGGTGCAGGGTAGAGAGGAGCAGGGCGTGGACAGTGTCGATCAAGAAGTTTTGCGCAGAACCCTGGCCTGGCGACGGGAGGGACATGGCGTCAGCCTCTTCACCGTGGTCCAGACCTGGGGCAGTTCGCCACGGCCGCCGGGCGCCATGCTGGCCCTGCGCGACGACGGCCAGGTCTGCGGCTCCGTGTCCGGTGGCTGTATCGAGGACGACCTGATCGCCCGACTGCATGCCGGGCAGTTCGCCGGGAAGCGCCCGGAGGTCATCACCTACGGTGTCTCCGGCGACGAAGCCGCGCGTTTCGGGCTGCCCTGTGGCGGCACCCTGCGTCTGGTCCAGGAGCAGGTCGGTGACTGGCGCTGGGTCGAGCAGTTGCTGCACTGCTGCGACGGCCACGAACTGGCCTTGCGCGAGCTGGACCTGGCGACCGGCGAGGTGCGGATTGCCAGCACCAACCGCGATGCGCCGGTCAGCCTGGACGAGCAGCGGCTGCGCCTGGTCCATGGACCGCGCTGGCGCCTGCTGCTGATCGGCGCCGGTCAGCTGTCGCTCTATGTCGCCGACATGGCGGCCATGCTCGATTTCGAGGTGCTGGTCTGCGATCCCCGCGAGGAATTCCGCCAGGGCTGGGAGACGCGCCAGGCGCGTTTCATCTCCGGCATGCCGGACGATGCCGTGCTGGCGATCCGCCCGGACGAACGCACCGCGGTGGTGGCCCTGACCCACGATCCGCGGCTGGATGACCTGGCGCTGCTGACGGCGTTGCAGTCCGACGCCTTCTACGTTGGCGCCCTGGGCTCACTGCGCAACAATGATCGGCGGCGTGAGCGGCTGCTGCAGCTGGACCTGCCGGTCGCGGCGATCAATCGCCTGCATGGTCCCATCGGTCTGCATATCGGCAGTCACACCCCGCCGGAAATCGCCCTGTCGCTGCTGGCGGAGGTGGTCGCCGTGAAGAACGGCATCGCCCTGACCCAGAAGAAGCGCGCCTTGGTAGCGGTGGAGCAGGTCGCCTAGGGATGGCCCCGGTTCAGGTGCTGATCCTCGCGGCGGGTGCCGGGAGTCGCTTTCGCGCCGCAGGCGGCGGCGACAAGTTGCAGGCCACCTTGCCCGGACCGGCCGAGCTGACGGTATTGCAGGCGACCTTTCGACTGTGGCGAGGCGTGGGTCTGCCCTGCCTGGCCGTGGTTTCGGACAGCGCTCCCTGGCGCGCCGAACTGGCGCAACAGGAAGGCCTGGCCGTGCTGAGTCTGCCCACCACCGGCATGGGCGACAGCCTGGCCGCTGCCGTGCGAGCGACGTCCAATGCGTCCGGTTGGCTGGTAACCCTGGGCGACATGCCCTTCGTGCAGCCCGCGACGGCCCGGCAGTTGCTGGACCTGCATCATCCCCAGCGTATCGTCATCCCGACCTGCCAGGGCAGGCGTGGCCATCCCGTGCTCTTTGGTCGGAATTTTGCCGCTGCGCTGGGCGAACTCGAGGGGGACGAGGGAGCGAAACGGCTCCTGCGCGAAGGTACGGTGCTAGAGCGGGAGGTCGCGGACGCCGGTATCCACCACGACATCGATACCCCCGCCGATCTGGAAAAAGCGCTTGCCCTCGCCCTAGAACTTCCCCAATTCGCCGCTCTTCCAACGGAGGAGCACCGCTTTTGGGGACACGCACTCATGAACACCATTGAGTCCATGCTGGACTATCTCAAGACCCGCGAACTGCAACTCACCACGGCCGAATCCTGCACAGCCGGCAAAGTGGTCGGGCTGCTGTCCGAGATACCCGGCAGCGGCGGCTGCATCGAATCGGGTTACGTCGTCTATTCCCCCGAAGCCAAGCAGCGTCTCCTGGGCGTCAGGCCGGAGACCATCGAGCGGCATAACCTCACCAGCGAGGAAGTGGCGCGGGAGATGGCCGCCGGTGCCCTGCGTGACAGTCCGGCTCAGGTGGCCATCGCCAATACCGGGCTGGCCGGGCCCGGCGGAGCGGACGGCATTCCCCAGGGAACCGTCTGCTTCGCCTGGGGCTACCGGGTTGGCGATGACATCGTGCTCTATTCCGAAACCCGGCACTTCCCCGGCGATCGCGAGGCCGTGCAACTGGCGGCGGCCCGTCACAGCCTCGGCGCCGTGGTCCCCTATCATCAACGTCTCGAACGCGAATCAAAGGAGAACGCCCGATGACCGAAGCCCTTCAGCGCGACATCATCCAGGCCCTGCAGGTCCCCGAACATTTCGATCCGGCCGCGGAGGCGGAGCGTCGTATCCGGTTCCTCAAGGACTATCTGCTCGGCAGCCGGCAGGAAAGCTATGTGCTGGGCATCAGTGGGGGTGTGGATTCCTCCACCGCGGGTCGACTGGCCCAACTGGCGGTGGAGCGAGCGCGCGAGGAAAGTGGTAATGCCCGCCTGAGATTCATCGCCATGCGGCTGCCCTATGGTGTGCAACGCGATGAGGCGGATGCCCAGCGCGCCCTGCAATTCATCCAGCCCGATGAGACCCATACCGTCAATATCAAGCCAGCCAGCGACGCCATGCTCGCCTCGGTTCGCGAAGCCCGGGTGGCCTTCGATGACGAACTCCATGAGGACTTCACCCTGGGCAACATCAAGGCGCGCCAGCGCATGATCGCCCAGTACGCCGTAGCCGGCGCCCGCCGGGGACTGGTAATAGGCACCGACCATGCGGCGGAAGCGCTGATGGGTTTCTATACCAAGTTCGGCGATGGCGCCTGTGACCTGACTCCCCTGCATGGACTGAACAAGCGGCGGGTAAGGGGGGTGGCCGAGTGGCTAGGCGCACCGAACGAGTTGGTGCACAAGGTACCCACGGCGGATCTGGAATCCCTGTCGCCCGGCAAGGCCGACGAGGACGCTTTCGGAATTACCTATGCGGAAATCGACGATTTCCTCGAAGGCAAGCCTGTCAGCCCGGCGACGCTTGAAATCATCCTCAATACCTACAGACGCAGTGCCCACAAGCGTGAGCTCCCATATACGCCTTTTGAGTGAAATCAATGGGTTATGAAAATTTTATAAGGTTTAGTATTAGGTATAGCGGCGAATCTTACCGTGATCTCAGGGCGCCCCTCAGAGTTGCGCAAAAAATCAGCAAAGTGCTGTTCGAAACCTATAAATAGGATCATCTTTGATAGGTAAATAGATGATTTAATTGGATTTTGATTGATTTTTTGAAGTGGTCGGTCATTGCCGTTTGGCTGAACTTTTGCGCGCTGGCAGTGCTCAGACTCTTTCAGACACACCCGCGCGAGCGCTTTCGGTAGCAGTAAGGCTGCGGCTGTCTGGAACGGGGCCTTGCCTGGCACCGTTGCGGGTCAGCGGCCCCTTTTGATAGGGCGTCAGCCAACCGGGTCTCTTTGGCGGTAAGCCAAGCAGTAGCGGGTTCATGACCAAGGTCGCAGCGCCGACGCGTTGCGGTCTTTCACGCGTCCCAAGATGGAGTCAGGCTCGATGTCGAACACCGATCTCCCCGGTTCTTTTTCCACCCTTTCCCTTGATCCCGCTACCGCTGCCCAGACCCCGCGCATCGCCATAGAGGCGATCACGCCGGCCGTGGACAATGGCCAGTTCCCCGCCAAGGGCATCGCCGGGCGGGTGGTCGAAGTGACCGCCAAGATCTTTGCCGATGGCCACGACAAGCTGGCCGCCAGCGTGCTCTGGCGTCAGGAAGGCGAAGAGGATTGGCAACAGGCCCCGCTGACCCTCGAAACCAATGATCTCTGGCGTGGGCAGTTCACGCCACCGGTGGTAGGCCGCTATGAATTCGTGGTCCAGGCCTGGTGGGATGTCTGGGGCACCTACCGCTACGAGATCGAAAAGAAATACGCCGCGGGTGTCGGGCTGAACCTGGAACTGCAGGAGGGCCGCCTCCATGTCGAGCAGGCGCTGTCCCGTGCCGAAGGCGAGCAGCGCGGTCCGCTGGAGGCGCTGCTGCAGCGCCTGGACCAGGCCGGTAGCGAAGGTGACAAGGTCGCCGTGCTCCTGGCGGGCGAGGCGAGCCAGGCCATGACCCCGGTGGACGCCTATGCCCACCTGACCCACAGCATCGAATATCCGCTGGACATCGAGCGCCTGCGCGCAGAATTCGCCAGCTGGTACGAACTCTTTCCCCGTTCCATCACCGATGATCCCCATCGCCATGGCACCTTTCGCAATGTGATCGGCGAATTGCCGCGTGTGCGCGACATGGGCTTCGATGTGCTGTATTTCCCGCCGATCCATCCGATCGGCCTGGCCCATCGCAAGGGCAAGAACAACACCCTGGGTGCCGGCGCCGATCAGCCGGGCAGCCCCTATGCCATCGGCAGCCCGGATGGCGGCCACGATGCCGTGCATCCCGAGCTGGGTACCCTGGAGGACTTCCGCGCCCTGGTGGCGGCGGCCGCCGACCACGGCCTGGAGATTGCGCTGGACTTCGCCATCCAGTGCTCGCCCGACCACCCGTGGCTCAAGGAGCATCCGGGCTGGTTCTCCTGGCGACCGGACGGCTCGATGCGCTATGCGGAGAATCCGCCGAAGAAGTACCAGGACATCGTCAATGTCGACTTCTACGCCCAGGATGCCGTGCCGGACCTGTGGCTGGCGCTGCGCGATGTGGTCTGGCACTGGGTGGAGCAGGGCGTGAAGATCTTCCGCGTCGACAACCCCCACACCAAGCCGCTGCCCTTCTGGGAATGGCTGATCGCGGACATTCGTGGACGCGATGCCGATGTCATGTTCCTCGCCGAAGCCTTCACCAAGCCGGCCATGATGGCGCGCCTGGGCAAGGTGGGTTACAGCCAGAGCTACACCTACTTCACCTGGCGTAACACCAAGGCCGAACTGACCGAGTATTTGACCGAACTCAACGAAGCGCCGTTGCGCGACTGCTACCGGCCGAATTTCTTCGTCAACACGCCGGACATCAACCCGGCCTTCCTGCAGACCAGCGGCCGCCCCGGCTTCCTGATCCGCGCGGCACTGGCCACCATGGGCTCCGGCCTCTGGGGCATGTACGCCGGCTTCGAACTCTGCGAGGGCGCGCCGCTCACGCCGGGCAAGGAGGAGTACCTGGATTCGGAGAAATACGAGCTGCGGCCGCGCGACTTCTATGCGCCGGGCAACATCATGGGCGAGATCGCCCAGCTCAACCGTATCCGCCGGCAGAACCCCGCGCTGCAAACCCATCTGGGACTGAAGGTCTACACCTGCTGGAACGACCAGATCCTCTATTTCGGCAAGCGCACCGACGACCTGGGCAACTTCATCCTGGTGGCGATCAACCTGGACCCCTTCAATGCCCAGGAGGGCCACTTCGAATTGCCGCTGTGGGAACTGGGCCTCGATGACCACGCGACCACCTATGGCGAAGACCTGATGACCGGGCACCGTTGGGCCTGGCACGGCAAGACCCAATGGACACGGCTGGAGCCGTCGATGCCCTTCGGCATCTGGCGCATCCAGGCGGGTCACTAGCGATACCTCAGGCGGCGCTCACCAGGCTGCTCGGGGACAGATCCCCGAGTGCCTGGTTTCTGCCGTCATCATCGCCGGACGGCCTGGACGACCGGTGCACGCATACGCTTCAGACGCCCTGTTAAGGACCTGACGACATGGCTAAACCCAATAAAGCTCGCTCCCGCAAACCCGCCGCCTTCATCGACGACCCGCTCTGGTACAAGGATGCGATCATCTACCAGGTGCACGTGAAGTCGTTCTTCGACTCCAACAACGATGGCATCGGCGACTTCCCCGGCCTGATCGACAAGCTGGACTACATCGCCAGCCTGGGCGTCAACACCATCTGGCTGCTGCCGTTCTATCCTTCGCCGCGGCGCGACGACGGCTACGACATCGCGGAATACCGCGGCATCCATCCCGACTACGGCACCATGGCCGATGCCAAGCGTTTCATCGCCGAGGCCCATGCCCGTGGCCTGCGGGTGATCACCGAGCTGGTCATCAACCACACCTCCGACCAGCACCCCTGGTTCCAGCGCGCCCGGCGCGCCAAGAAGGGCTCGGCGGCGCGCAATTTCTACGTCTGGTCGGACGACGACCAGAAGTACGATGGCACCCGCATCATCTTCCTCGATACCGAGAAGTCCAACTGGACCTGGGACCCGGTCGCCGGCCAGTACTTCTGGCACCGCTTCTATTCCCACCAGCCGGACCTCAACTTCGACAATCCCCAGGTCATGAAGGCCGTCATCTCGATCATGAGGTACTGGCTGGACCTGGGTGTCGACGGCCTGCGCCTGGACGCCATTCCCTATCTGGTGGAGCGCGACGGTACCAACAACGAGAACCTTCCCGAGACCCACGTGGTGCTCAAGGAGATTCGCGCCGAGATCGACGCCAACTATCCCGACCGCATGCTGCTGGCCGAGGCCAATCAGTGGCCGGAAGACACCCAGCTGTATTTCGGCGATGGCGACGAATGCCACATGGCCTTTCACTTCCCGCTGATGCCGCGCATGTACATGGCCATCGCCCAGGAAGACCGCTTCCCCATCACCGACATCCTGCGCCAGACCCCGGAGATCCCGCCCAACTGTCAGTGGTCGATCTTCCTGCGCAACCACGATGAACTGACCCTGGAGATGGTGACCGACCGCGAGCGGGACTACCTCTGGAACTACTACGCCTCGGACCGCCGTGCGCGCATCAACCTCGGCATCCGTCGCCGCCTGGCGCCCCTGCTGGAGCGCGATCGCCGGCGTATCGAGCTGCTCAACAGCCTGCTGCTGTCGATGCCCGGTACCCCGACGATGTATTACGGCGACGAAATCGGCATGGGTGACAACATCCACCTGGGCGACCGTGATGGCGTGCGGACCCCGATGCAGTGGTCGGTCGACCGCAACGGCGGCTTCTCCCGCGCCGACCCGGCCAGCCTGGTGCTGCCGTCGATCATGGATCCGCTCTATGGCTACCAGGCGATCAACGTCGAGGCCCAGTCGCGCGATCCGCATTCGCTGCTCAACTGGACACGGCGCATGCTGGCCGTGCGCAAGCAGCAGAAGGCCTTCGGTCGCGGCACCCTGAAGATGCTGTCGCCCACCAACAGACGCATCCTGGCCTACCTGCGCGACTTCACCAATGCCCAGGGCGAGCACGAGACCATTCTCTGCGTGGCCAACGTCTCCCGTGCCGCCCAGGCGGTGGAACTGGACCTGTCCAGCTTCGCCGGTCAGGTACCGGTGGAAATGATCGGTGGCAGCGCCTTCCCGCCCATCGGCCAGCTGCCCTACATGCTGACCCTGCCGCCCTATGGCTTCTACTGGTTCTACCTGGCCGGCAACGAGCAGATGCCCGCCTGGCACACCGAGCCGCCGGCACCGATGCCCGACTACCAGACGGTGGTCATCAAGCGCAATCTGCAGGAGCTGCTGGACGGCGAGCCGCGCCGCATCTTCGAAGAGGTGCTGCCGGTCTATCTGCCCAAGCGTCGCTGGTTCGGTTCCAAGGACGAGACCATCACCGGTGTGCGGCTGGACTATGCCGTGCAGATCAACACGCCCAAGCTGCCGGTGATGTTCAGCGAAGTGGTGGTGACCAATGCCAAGGGTGAAGAGCGCTATGCCTTGCCCCTGGGCTTCCTCGCCGAGGAGGACCAGCATTGCAGCCCGCTGGCCACCCAGCTGGCGCTGTCCCGCATCCGCCACGTCCGGCGAGTGGGCCTGGTGACCGACGCCTTCGCCCTGACCAGCTTCGTCCACGGCGTCTTCGACGCCTTCCGCAAGGGTGCCAGACTGGCGTCTCCTGCCGGTGAGCTGAGCTTCGAGGTCTACGACCAGGCCGAGGACTTCGCGCTGGATCCGGACATCGAGATCAAGCACCTGGGCGTCGAGCAGTCCAACAGCTCGCTGATCGTCGGCGACCACCTGATGCTCAAGCTGATCCGCAAGGTGGCGCCCGGTATCCACCCGGAAGTGGAGATGGGGCGCTACCTGGCCCAGGCCGGCTTCGCCAACATCGCCGCGACCCATGCCGTGGCCCAGCGCATCGCGGCCGATGGCACGCCCCACGTGCTGATGCTGGTGCAGCAGCACATCCACAACCAGGGCGATGCCTGGACCTGGAGCCTCGACGGGCTGGATCGGGTCACCCGTGACCTGCTCAGCGGCGGCATCTCCGATGTGGAGAACGAATTCACCGCCATGGGCGATCTGACGGCCTTCGCCGGCGTGCTGGGCAAGCGTCTGGGCGAGATGCATCTCGTGCTGGCGCAGCCCACCGAGGACGCGGCCTTCGCCCCCGAGACCGTTGACGCCGAGGCGGCCAAGGCTCTGGCGCATCGCGTTCGCCTCCAGGTGGACAACGCCCTGGATACCCTGCAGGGCCTGGGCGATCAACTCGATGCCACCGGCAAGTCGCTGCTCCAGGGCCTGGTCGGCAAGCGCGCAGCCCTAGCCAAGCGCATCGAGGCCCTGGCCGCCGATGTCGAGGGCGGTCTGCGTATCCGCGTCCACGGCGATCTGCACCTGGGTCAGGTGCTGGTGGCCCAGGACGACGCCATCCTCATCGACTTCGAAGGCGAGCCGGCACGGTCGCTGGAAGAGCGCCGCGGCAAGTACGGTCCGCACAAGGATGTCGCCGGGGTGCTGCGCTCCTTCGACTATGCGGCGGCCATGGTCACCCAGTCGAGCAACGCCGGGGCGGATACCTCGGAAGAGCACCTGCAACTGCGTGCCAAGGCGGCCGAGACCTACCGCAATGCTTCCTACGCGGCCTTCCTGGAAGGCTATCGCGCTGCGACAACCGGCATCGGCCACCAGTGGAGCGAGCGGGGCGAGCAGGCGGCGCTGGATCTCTACAGCCTGGAAAAGGCGGTCTATGAGATAGGCTACGAGGCTGCCAATCGACCCACCTGGATCAACATCCCGCTACGTGGCGTCGCCGCCATCGTCGAGACCCTCTTGTCCGGAGCCCGCGCATGACCGATCACAATACCGCTCCTGTCGCTCCGCTGGACGACGCCCGGCTCTCGGCTGCCGAGGCCGAGTCCCTGGCCCGTGGCGAGCACGGCAATCCCTTCGCCGTGCTCGGCCCCCATCCCGATGGCGAGGGCCTGATCGTCCGCGCCTTCCTGCCCAGTGCCCTGGGCGCGGAGTTGGTCGATCGCGTCAGCGGTCGGCCGCTGGCCCAGATGCAGCCCGGGCGGGTGCCCGGACTGTTCGTCGCGCGGCTGGACTACGCCGCGCCCTACAAGCTGGTCATCCGCTGGCCCAGCGGCGTGCAGGAAACCGAGGATCCCTATTCCTTCGGGCTGCTGCTGGGAGAAACCGATCTTTACCTGTTCAACGAAGGCCGCCACCGTAATCTCGGCGAGATCTTTGGCGCCCAGCGCTGCCAGGTCGACGGCGTGGAGGGCGTGCGCTTCGCAGTGTGGGCGCCCAATGCCCGGCGCGTCTCGGTGGTCGGCGACTTCAACAGCTGGGACGGGCGCCGTCTGCCCATGCGCCTGCGCGCCAACAGCGGCGTCTGGGAGCTCTTCGTGCCGCGCCTGCCGGTCGGCACGGCCTACAAGTACGAGATCCTCGGCCAGCACGGCGTGTTGCCGCTCAAGGCCGATCCCATCGCCCTGGCCGCGGAATTACCGCCGCGTACCGCCTCGGTGGTGGCCGACAACAAGCCCTTCACCTGGCACGACCAGGACTGGATGGCCCGCCGTCGTGAGTTGCAAGGCGTGGAAGCACCCATCTCGGTCTACGAATTGCACGCCGGGTCCTGGCGCCGCGAAGGTGGTGACGAGGGGCGCCAGTACAACTGGCGCGAGTTGGCCGAGCGCCTGATTCCCTACGTCCGCGAGATGGGCTTCACCCATATCGAGCTGTTGCCGATCATGGAGCATCCCTTCAGCGGCTCCTGGGGCTACCAGCCCCTAGGCCAGTTCGCGCCCACCTCGCGCTTCGGCACGCCGGCGGATTTCGCCGCTTTCATCGACGCCTGTCACCAGGCCGACATCGGCGTCATCCTCGACTGGGTACCGGCGCATTTCCCGACCGACGAACACGGCCTGGCCCGCTTCGACGGCACCGCACTGTACGAGTACGAGCATCCCTACGAGGGCTTCCACCAGGACTGGAATACCTATATCTACAACCTGGGGCGCCATGAGGTGCACGGCTTCATGCTGGCGTCGGCGATGCACTGGCTCAAGCACTTCCACATCGACGGTCTGCGCGTGGATGCCGTGGCCTCCATGCTCTACCGCGACTACTCGCGCAAACACGGCGAGTGGATCCCCAACATCCATGGTGGTCGCGAGAACCTGGAAACCATCGCCTTCCTGCGTCACCTCAACGAGGTGGTCCACGAGGAGGCGCCGGGTGCCCTGGTGATCGCCGAGGAGTCCACCTCCTGGCCGGGCGTCAGTGCGCCGGTCAGCGAGGGCGGTCTGGGTTTCGACTTCAAGTGGAACATGGGCTGGATGAACGACACGCTCCACTATGTGGAAGAGGACCCGGTCTATCGCCAGTACCATCACCACCAGATGACCTTCGGCCTGGTGTATGCCTGGTCCGAGCGCTTCATGCTGCCCATCTCCCATGACGAGGTGGTGCACGGCAAGGGCTCGATGATCGAGAAGATGCCGGGCGACGTTTGGCAGAAATTCGCCAATCTGCGCACCTACCTGAGCTTCATGTGGACCCATCCGGGCAAGAAGCTGCTGTTCATGGGCTGCGAATTCGGCCAATGGCGCGAGTGGAGTCATGATCGCGAACTGGACTGGTTCCTGCTGGAGCACGGCACCCATCGGGGCGTGCAGCAGCTGCTGGCCGATCTCAATCACCTCTATCGTCACGAACCGGCACTGCACGAGCGCGATCACCTGCCCGAAGGCTTCGACTGGGTAGTCGGCGACGACAATGGCAACAGCGTCTTCGCCTGGTTGCGCAAGGACGCCCAGCAGCGACCGCTGCTGGTAGTCGCCAACTTCACTCCGGTACCGCGTCACGACTACCGGGTAGGCGTCCCGTCGCTGGGCCATTGGCAGGAGATCTTCAACAGCGATGCCGAGCGTTACGGTGGTTCCAACCTGGGCAACGGCGGCGGGGTAACGGCCGAGGAGATCGGCGCCCATGGCCAGCCGGCCTCGCTGAACCTGCAAGTGCCGCCGCTGGGTCTGCTGGTGTTCAAGCCGCAGGGCTGATCCGGGAGCGCCCCATCAGGGGCGCGTTCCGCTGACAGGCATCCCTGTTCTGGGCGATGCTTGTCAGGCATCTGGCAACCGAGAACACCATGATCGATCTCGCCGAATGGAATCTGACGGTTCCCGTACCCATGCCCGTGGCCCAGGTACAGACCGCCGAACTCAACAGCAGTGGCTTTCGCAGCCCCTATCTCGCGCGCGGCGAGGGGGGATCGCTGGTGTTCTGGGTTCCGGTGACCGGCACGCCGCAACCCTTCAACACCTTTCCCGCCACCGAGTTGCGCGAAACGCGCCCGGACGGCAGTGCCTATGCGTGGAAGTATCGCGAAGGGGATGCCCTGCTGCAGGCTGAAGCCGTGGTGCAACAGGTGCCTTCACGCCCCGAGGTCATTATCAGCCAGATCGAGGACCAGACCGCCGTGCCGGAAGCGCCCCAGGCGCTGTTGCAACTCATCTATCGCGTGGAGAGCCCGGCGACCGGCAAGGAACAGATCCCTCAGGGCCAGCTAATCGCCCGGTTGCGGGAAAGCCCCACTGACAGTCCCAAGGAGGTCATCCTGCTGGAGCGCCTGCCGCTCAACAGCCGCTTCAGCTACGACATCAAGCTGGCCCGCAGTGGCGTGCTCACCGTCCGCGCCCATGGCGCCGGTTCGCGCAACGGTGACCTGGGTCTGCAGCTCGACAGCGCCTGGAGCAGCCATCACCTGTATTTCAAGGCCGGTGCCCGCTTGCGCGATGGCGAAGGCCCCGCCACTGAAGGCGGGCGTGTCCTGTTCTACCGGCTGATTTCCATGCACCAGCCCAACAACCGGTGAGACTGCCTCAGGTCGCGTGCTTTTCCTGCTGCTTGCGCTCTTCGCGCCGGTCGTTGCTGACCTTGAGCTTCTTGGCCCGGCTTTCCAGGGCGAAGTAGAGCACCGCCGCGATCAGCAGCGGCAGGATGAAATACAGCGTCCGGTAGCCGAGCAGGGCGGCGATGATCTTGCCGTTGGAGAGGCCGTCATTGGCCAGTAGGGCGATGAACACCGTCTCCAGCACTCCGACACCAGCCGGGATATGCACGATGACCATGGCGATGCTGGAGAGCAGCAGCACGCCCAGTACATGCAGATAGTCCACCTGACGGCCGAGGAACAGGTAGACGATGGCCGCCATGGCCATCCAGTTGATCGAGGACACCAGCAGCTGCAGGCAGGCCATGCGCAGCGAGGGCAGGGCGAGGCGCTGCTTGCGCACCGTCCATTCGCGCTGCTTGGCGAAGGCACAGACGCCCAGGTAGAAGACGATGAAGGCCAGCAGGCCGAAGCCGATCAGCCGCAGGGTGGTATCGCCGACGAACCAGTTGGGCGGCATGTCCACCACGCCGCTGACAAAGATGCCGCCGGCCAACAGGATGTAGCCGAGCCAGTTGGTGGCGATGCTCAGCGAAAAGATCCGGGTGATGGTGCCGCTGGAAAGTCCCAGGCGGGAATAGAGGCGGTATCTCATGCCGATGCCGCCGACCCAGGTGCTCAGGGTCAGGGTGAAGGCGTAGCAGATGAAGGACACCAGGAATACCTGGCGCTTGACCAGCTTGTGCCCGCAATAGGCACGCCCGATCAGGTCGTAGCAGCCATACATGATGTACGACAGCACCACCAGGCCGCCGGCCATGGCCAGCGTGGTCCACTTATAGCCGGTGAAGACCTTCCAGACCTCGCCCCAGTCCACCTTGCGTGCATAGATCACCAGCAGCACCACCACCGCGATCAGAAAGACCCAGGTGAGGATCTTCTTCGCCAGCACCCAGCGACCATTCTGCGGTTTGTCGCCAGCCTGCTGGTCGTCCTCGTCGTCGGTATGATCCAGGGCGTCGCTGTGGCTGCTCATCGTTGGGGATACCTTGAAATCGAGGAATCGACCCGGTCCTGGGTTTCGAGTTCGGGCTGCACCGGCGGACTCACCAACTCGATCTTGGGGGTATGACCGGGCAGCCAGCCGACCCAGGCGGGGAAGTGGCGCAAAAAGTGAAAGACCAGCATCGTCTTGGCCAGGTGCCAGTAGGTACGTTTGGGTACCTTGCTGCTGTCGACGTGCTCGCAGTGATTCTGGATCAGGGTTTCCAGGCGACCGCGCAATTCACGGTTGAAGGCGTGGTCATGGAAGATCAGGTTGCATTCGAGGTTGAGCGAGAGGCTCAAGGGGTCGAGATTGCTCGAACCCACCGTGGACCAGTGCTCGTCCATGGTCGCCACCTTGCCGTGCAGGGGCCGCAGGCAATATTCGTAGATCTCCACCCCGGCCTTGACCAGGTAGTTGTAGAGCATCTGGGCGCCGACCTTGACGATGGCCATGTCCGGTTCGCCCTGCACGATCAGCACCACGCGGACGCCACGCTGCGCCGCATTGCGCATCTCCCTGAGCAGCCGATAGCCGGGGAAGAAGTAGGCGTTGGCGATCACCACCTCGCGCTTGGCGTTGCGCAGCATCTCCAGGTAGTGCTTTTCGATGTCGGCGCGGTGCTCGTCGTTGTCGCGGAACACCAGCAGCGCCTGGGCATTGCCGGGATTGCGGTTGTCGGCCGGCTTCTGCGAGCGCTTGCCCCACCAGCGGTGGGTCTCCTCCGGGGAGTTGATGGCGTCGCGCGCGAAGCGGTGGATGTCATCGACGATGGGTCCTTCGACCTCGACGGCGTAGTCCTGCTTGGCTTCGGGCCCGAAGTCGCCCAGGTGCTCGGCGGAGTAGTTGATGCCGCCGATGAACCCCAGACGGGCGTCCACAACCACGATCTTGCGATGCAGGCGGCGGAAGAGATTGGTTCTCATGCCCATGACCAGGGGACGCGGATCGTAGTAGCGGAACCGCACGCCGGCATGCACCATTTCGTCGATGAAGTCGCGTGGCAGATCGGGCGAGCCGTAGGCGTCCACCGTGATGTCGACCTGGACGCCGCGCTTGGCCGCCGCGACCAGCTCTTCCTGCAAGGCCTTGCCGACCTTGTCGTAGAAAAGGATGAAGGTCTCGATGATGACCTCGCGCTCGGCCGCGCGGACAGCCTCGAACACCCGCGGAAAGAAGTCCTCGCCGTTTTCCAGCAAGGCGATGCGGTTTCCGTCCCGCCATTCGAAATTCATAGGTGGAAGTCCGCGGCCAGGGGAGCATGGTCGGACAGGTGCGACCATGGCTGATTGCCCAGCACCTGCGGGCGCCCGACGCTGACATTGCGCGTGTAGATGCGATCCAGACAGAGCAGGGGCCGCTTGGCCGGGAAGGTCTTGGGCAGGCGCCCCGCGGTCTTCATGAACACCTCTTCGAGTCCCGCGCCCTGGCCAAGGATGTCATTGGCCTTCTGGCGCCAGTCGTTGAAGTCCCCCGCCACCACGACAGGAGCGTCGCTGGGCAGGGAATTGATGTGTTCGCAGATCAGCTGCATCTGCATCTGGCGATGCTTTTCGCGCAGGCCCAGATGCACGCAGATGACGTGCAGATCCACGGCCTGATCCGGGATACGCAGGACGCAATGCAGCATCCCGCGCTTTTCCGGACCGGCGATGGAAATGTCGAAGTTGTCGTAACTGACGATGGGAAACTTCGACAGCACCGCATTACCGTGATGGCCGTCCGGGTAGACCGCATTGCGCCCGTAGGCGAAATCGGTCCACATCGAATCGGCCAGGAACTCGTACTGCGGCGCCGCCGGCCAGTTCTCGAAGCGCAACGGGTGTTTCTCGTGGGTACCCAATACCTCCTGCAAGAAGACAATGTCCGCTGACACCGTCCGCACCGCCTCGCGCAATTCCGGCAGGATGAACCTGCGGTTGAAGGACGTGAAGCCCTTGTGCGTGTTGATGGTCAGGACCTTGAACGAAAAACCCTGTTGCGCGTTCGTCATGCCTGGCGCTTCCTCCGCTTGGTCTGGGTCAGCTCGAACAGCAATACCGAGCGTCCGGTGACCTGATAGGTATCTCCGAAATTGAAGACGTCGCCGGCATCCAGGTCAGGCTGATTGGTATCCAGCTGCAGGGACCAATGCTCGCCCATGGGGACTTCCGGCAGGCTGAAATCCACCACGTCATAATGAGCATTGACCAGAATCAGCAGCGAGGTATCCGCGCCCTTGCGACGAATGCCGGTCGGCTGGGCACGGCCATCGAGCAGGATGCCCATGCACTTGTTGCTGCCGTCCTGCCACTGCTCGTCGCCCATCTCGGTGCCGCCGGGCTGCAGCCAGGTGACATCCTTGACGCCCAGCTCCTCGTTGTAGGCGCCGGTGAAGAAGCGGCTACGACGCAGCAGCGGATAGCGACGACGCAGGTCGATCAGATTGCGCACGTATTCCTGCAGTTCGGCGCTCTTCTCGCTGATCTCCCAGTTGATCCAGCCGATCTCGCTGTCCTGGCAGTAGCCGTTGTTGTTGCCGCCCTGGGTGCGCGCGAACTCGTCACCGGCCAGCAGCATGGGCGTGCCCTGGGAGAGGAAGAGGGTAGCCAGCAGGTTGCGCATCTGCCGATAGCGCAGTTCGATGATCTCCGGATCGTCGGTCTCACCCTCGACGCCGCAGTTCCACGACAGGTTGTGGGAATGGCCGTCGTTGTTGCCTTCGCCATTGGCCTCGTTGTGCTTGTCGTTGTACGACACGGTATCGGCCAGGGTGAAGCCATCGTGGGCGGTCACGAAGTTCACGGACGAGTAGGGCTTGCGACCGCGACGGTTGAACTTGTCGCCGGAGCCCAGCAGGATCTTCGCGAAATCGCCGATCTTGTCTTCGTCACCCTTCCAGAAGGCACGCGCGGTGTCGCGGAAGGTGTCGTTCCACTCCATCCAGCCGGGCGGGAAGTTGCCCACCTGATAGCCGCCGGGGCCGCAGTCCCAGGGTTCGGCGATGAGCTTGGTCTCGGCCAGGATCGGATCCTGACGGCAGGCGTGCAGGAAGCCACCGCCTTCGTCGAAGCCGTCCGGCTCGCGGCCCAGGATGGTGGCCAGGTCGAAGCGGAAGCCGTCCACGCCCATCTCGGTCGCCCAGTAGCGCAACGAGTCGGTGACCATCTGCAGCACGCAGGGGTGGCTCATGTTCAGGGTGTTGCCGGTACCGGTGTCGTTGATGTAGTAACGCGCATCATCGGGCATCAGGCGGTAGTAGTTGGCGTTGTCGATGCCCTTCAGCGAGAGGGTCGGGCCCATCTCGTTGCCTTCGGCGGTGTGGTTGTAGACCACGTCGAGGATGACCTCGAGACCGGCATTGTGCATGCGCGCGACCATCACCTTGAATTCGCCGATGGACTGGCTGGCCATGTAGCGCGAGTGCGGGGCGAAGAAGGCCAGGGTGTTGTAGCCCCAGAAGTTTCTCAGGCCCTTTTCCAGCAGATGGTTGTCGTCGAGGAAGTAGTGGATCGGCATCAGCTCGACGGAGGTCACGCCGAGGGACTTGATGTAATCGATGACTTCGCTTTCCTGCAGGCCGGAAAAGGTGCCTCGGGCGTTCTCGGGCACTGCCGGGTGCTGCATGGTGTAGCCGCGGACATGGGTCTCATAGAACACGGTGCGGTCACGCGGGACACGCGGATGGGTGGTGTTGCCCCAGGTGAAGGCGGGGTCGATCACCCGGCAGCGCGGCATGAAGGGGGCGCTGTCGCGTTCGTCGAAGGACAGGTCGCCGTCGGCGTGGCCGATGGTGTAGCCGAACAGGGCGTCGTTCCACTCCAGCTCGCCGACGATCTGCTTGGCATAGGGATCGATCAGCAGCTTGTTGTGGTTGAAGCGGTGGCCATTCTGCGGCTCGTACGGGCCATGCACGCGGTAGCCGTAGAGGGTGCCGGGGCGGGCGTCAGGCAGATAGCCGTGCCAGATCTCGTTGGTGAATTCCGGCAGTTCGATGCGTTCGATTTCTTCCTTGCCTTCGTCGTCGAAGAGACAGAGTTCTATCTTGGTGGCGTTGGCGGAAAAGATGGCGAAGTTCACGCCGGAGCCGTCCCAGGTAGCGCCCAGGGGGTAGGGCAGGCCTTCACGAACACGAGACTTGGACTTGCTGATGAACGCGGTCGCTTCGGTTAAGGGCTTGTTGGAATCGGTTGAAGTCATTTCGACGCTCTCGGGGATAGCTAGGAAGGAAGTAGCTCTGACTCGGCTCTCAATACCTGCCGGTGGCTGAATCGATACAGATCCGGCTACCTGTATATGAAAGGCCCGGCGCAGCGCAGTTCCGAGCCCTGATGGCTAACCGACAAAGCGTTGTTTTTTCAGGAAAAATCAGGAGAAAAACGGTCACGCGAACACCGCAGCGAGGCGGCGGGGGGAAGGCCTGGCCGAACGGCCAGGCCGGAACATCACATCACTCGGTCGCAGCGGGCTTGGCCGTGGTCGCCTTGGCGCGGGAAGCGCGCGGCTTCTTCGGCGTGGCCGGTGCCACTCCTACACCGGTAGCCTCGACATTGGTGTCGGCCTTGGCCTTGCTGGCCGGGGCCTTGCCTGCGCTGGGCTTGACCGCCTGCTTGACCTTGGTCGCGACCTTCTTGGCGGCCGACTCGACCTTCTCGGTCACGGACTCACCGGCAGCTGCACCTTCGGTAGCCGCCTTCTCGCTGCCACTCTTGGTCTTGGCGGTGGTGCGGGCCTTGCTCGCGACAGGCTTTTCCGCACTGGCTTCAGCCTTGGTCGCGCGGGGCTTCTTGGCCGCGGTCTTCTTGGCCACACCTTCCTGTTCGGCTTCGTACAGTCGGGTCGCCATCTCCCAGTGGCGATCATGTTCGTGAGCCGGCCGTCCTTCGGACTCCCAGATCTGATAGGCGAGCTGCTGGATGCGTTCGTCTTTTTGGGTCATTGCGGTGCGGCTCCTTGAGTGATGTCTTGTGTGCTGAGCAATCCAAGCGGAAAACGTGCCAGAACCTCGCCGACAGAAAGCTCTTTCTTCTGGTCATGGACAGATGTCGGGGCAAAAGTTTCCCCAAAACGGTACATGGACAAGGTTTCGGGGAGTTTTATCCGGGTGTCCTGCCAAGCCGCTGCGGAAAAACGCAGCTTTCCGCTGTTCTCCAGCAGTTCGGAGGCATGCACCGGCACGATGACGATCACCGCCTGTTGCTCCCAGGTACGGGCGAAGGCCAGCACCTGATCGGCATGAGCACCCACTACGGTCAGGGGCAGGTAGCGACCTTCGGTGAACAGCTGCGGCTGCTGCTTGCGCAGTTGCAGTACGGTAGCCAATACCTGTTGCTTGATCTCGCCGTTCTGCCAGGCGTCCAGGGCGGCATCGACCGAGGCCTGCTTGGCCAGGGCCTGCTGCCGCGGGGCGTAGTCCACGGCGCGACGGTTGTCAGGCTCCACCAGGCTGAAATCCCAGAATTCACCACCCTGGTAGAGGTCGGGCACGCCGGGCGCAGTATTGCGCAGCAGCATCTGCACCAGGCCGTTCAGGGCACCCGCTGGCGCCAGTTCGCCTACCGCAGTGACGATCTCGCTGCGCAGGGCACGATAGTTGGCGTCGGTGAGCAGACCTTCCAGAAAGGCCTTGCAGGCCGCCTCGTAGTCACCGTTCGGGGCCCACCAGTCGGACTCCAGCTTCTCTTCGCGCAGGGCCTTTTCCTGCCACTGCAGCAGCCGCTCCAGATAGGCCTCCAGACCCTGCTGATCATCGGCCTGCAGATGCAGCGGCCAGCTGGCGAGCAGGGTCTGGTAGAGCATGAGTTCATCGCCCGGCGTCGGCGCCGGGGCGTCGTTCCACTGGCCACGCAGCGGTGCGGCCTGCGCCATCCAGCGAGTGGCCTGGGCGATGTAGGCGTCCGGACGTTCCGAGACCACCGCCAGGCGAGCGCGGGTGTCCTCGCCACGCTTGTGGTCGTGGGTCGCGGTGGTGAGCATGTTGCGCGGGAAGTGCTCGGCGCGCCAACCGCTGGCCTGGTGGAAGGCACTGACCGGCTGGGCGAAATGCTGCGGATCGAAACCCACGTCATTGCGCGACAGCAAGGGCGCAGAGCGGTAGCAGGCGGTGTCTTCCACGGCCTTGGCGGCAATGGGTGAGGTAAGCTGCTGGAACTTGGTGATGGCCCGGCGCTGTTCGCGCCGGGCCACGCTGCCCACGGGCTTGTGCCGCGGGGCATCGCCACCCAGCCAGGCGCGCAGCTGTTCGAGCAGCGGTTGCTCCGCCTCACTGACGTGGGGGCGGGCAGCTTCCAGCGCGGTATCGAACCACTGGGCATCGTTGCCGACGAATCCTGCCGCGCCGGCATAGGTGCGATAGACCTTGAATTGCACGATCAGCTCCAGCAGCACCCGGCGGATGGCGCCCTGGCTGGTGTCGCGGGTGCGCCAGTCCTGTTGCGCCAGCAGGTGCAGGGTATGCACCGCCGATTCGAATTCGCTGGACAGCGCGCCGGTCAGCACCAGGCGCCGCGCTTCCCGCACTTCTTCGAGGAAGTCCTCGGTACGACCGGTCTGCTCGGCCCAGAACCGACGCAGGGGCGCTTCACCGCTGGCAGCATGTTGCACCGCCGAAACCTCGTTCATGAATTCGTAGCCGGTGGTGCCATCGATGCCCCAGCCTTCGCGGAGTGTTTCGCCCTCGGCGAGGATCTTCTCGATGTAGATGGGGAAGCCATCTTCCGGTGCACCGCCGGCACGACTGGCGCAGAGGTCATCCACGCGGCGACGCAGCTTGCGGCAATAGGCGCGTGGATTGGCCAGGCCGTCGATATGATCCAGGCGCAGCCCGTCGAGCAGGCCTTCGCCAATCAGGCGGAAGATCAGCGAATGGGTTTCCTCGAACACCTCGTGGCGTTCCATGCGCAGGCCACCCAGCTCGGTGATGTCGAAGAAGCGCCGCCAGTTGATGTCGTCCGATGCGGTACGCCAGCTGGCCAATCGATAGTGCTGGCTTTCCAGCAGGGCGTGCAGACGCTCCTGATTGGCCGGTTGGCTGCCGTCGAAGGCGGCGATCGCTTTGGCGATGGCGGCGGCCACCGAAGGCTCCTTGGCGGCATCCGCCAGCTGGCGCTGGGCGCCACGGGCTTCTTGCAGATCCTTGGCACGCGCCGAGAAGGCATCGGCGAACAGGCTCAGCTGGGGTAGATCGCTTTCGCGCAGGATCTGACCGTAGGTACCGGGATTGATGGGGAAGTGGTGGGCGTAATACTCCACGCGGAAGGCGCCCTGCTCGGCATCGAACACCAGCTTGAGTTCACCGGCCTGCAGCACGTTGCCATAGGCGTCACCGAGGAAGGGCAGCAGCACCTGGCCCTGCAGATCCGGGTCGGGGCCGTACCAGTTGATATCGTAGAAGCCGGCATAGCGGCTCTGGCGACCCCATTCGAGGATGTCCAGCCACCAGGCGTTTTCCGAACCGCCCACGTTGGTGTGGTTGGGCACGAAGTCGGCGATCAGCCCCATGCCGTGCTCGCGCAGGCGAGCGACCAGGCGCCGCAGTGCCTCTTCGCCACCCAGCTCCGGATTGACGCGGGTCGGATCGACCACGTCGTAACCGTGCACGGAGCCGGCACGAGCAGTGGTGATGGGGGAGGCGTAGACGTGGCTGATGCCCAGCTTGGCGTAATAGTCCACCAGGGGCAGGGCATCGTCGAAGGTGAAGTCCTTGTGGAACTGCAGGCGTACGGTAGCGCGCAAGCGACTCATCGAGTGTTCTCCGGATTATTACGCGCAGTGCTCAGCACGCTCAGGCGTCGTTTAGGGGTAGCAGCGTTCAGCAGGCGCTCGGCCGGGTTGTCCCAGCGGCGCAGCCAATTGGGGTGTTCGTTGGTGGTGCCGGGCAGGTTGGCCTGCTCCAGCTGGCCCAGGGCGTCTTCCACCGGCAGGATGATCAGCGGTGCCGGGGTGCGGCCGATGAAGGCGATGGCGGCATCGACCGCCTGTTCGACATTGCTTTCCCGGGGGTCGTCCAGTTCCAGCACCTTGGCCAGGTATTGGCGATCCTCGGCCCGCTCGTCGAGCCGGTCCTGGCGCGAGGTGCCATCGGGCAGCAGCCCCAGCTCCTCCTGCCAGTCGGCATCGCGGCCCTGCCACCAACCGGTAAGGGTCGGCAGGTCATGGGTGGTGGGCATGCCCATGGCTGTGTCCGACCATTGCGCAGCGGGCTTGAAGGCCTTGCCATCTCGCTCGAACAGCAGCACCTGCATGCCCATGATGGCGCGCTCGGCCAGGCGTTCGCGGAAGCCTTCGGGCACCGTCCCCAGGTCTTCACCCATGACCACGCAGCGATGACGCCAGGATTCCAGGGCGACCAGTCGCAGCAGGTCGTCGATGGGGTAGGAGAGATAGGCACCGTCGGCCGGCGAAGCGCCCTCGGGCACCAGCCAGAGGCGTTGCAGGCCCATTACGTGGTCGATGCGCACACCGCCGGCATGGGCGAAGTTAGCCCTGAGCATCTCGATGAAGGCGCGGAAGCCATGCTTGACCATGCCGGTGGGCGAGAAGGCGGAAATGCCCCAGCCCTGGCCTTTCTGGTTGAGCAGGTCCGGTGGGCAACCCACGGTAACCGAGGCCAGCAACTCTTCCTGCCGACTCCAGGCCTGGCTGCCACCACCATCCGCGCCCACGGCGATATCGGCGATCAGGCCGATCTTCATGCCCGCGTCGCGGCACTGTGCCTGGGCCGCGGACAGTCCTTCGCTGGCCAGCCATTGGGTGAAGGCGTAGAACTCCACGTCCTGGGCATGGCGTTCGGCGAATTCGGCCACGGCCGGGTTCTTGGGGTCGCGATACTGCTGCGGCCAATGCTGCCAGCTCGGCGAGGTAGCGCCCTGGGTGAAGGAGGCATGCAGGGCTTCGAAGCGACAATGGTTTTCCAGCGCCTCGCCACCGTCGCGGCGGAAGGCCTCGAAACGCTCCCGCAGCTCGCCGCCGGCGGTGCGGAAATCCAGGTGCAGGGTGCGCAACAGGCGCAGGCGCAGCTTGGCCAGCGCCGGCCAATCGATCAGCTCCAGCTGCTCCAGACGCTCGGCTTCCGCCTGCAGACCGGCGCGCTGCATGGCCTGGCGTACGGACTCGGCACCCAGGACCAGCTCCGGCGCGGCATAGAGCACATTGAAGAACACCCGACTCGATGGCGAGTAGGGGCTGTAGCGGCTGCCATCGGCGCTGAACATGGCGTGCAAGGGGCTGATGGCCAGGGCGTCGGCGCCTTTGTCGCCGGCGGCCTTGGCGAAGTGCACCAGGCCCTGGAGATCGCCGGCGCCGCTGCCCCCTTCGCGTCTGAGGCTGTAGAGCTGCACGGCCAGACCCCAGAGACGGGCCTGTTCATTGCCGGTGGCGTCGGCGATGGTGAAGCAGCGTTCCGGCGCGACGGCCAGGGTCAGGGCTTCGCCATCGACCTCGGCCTGGTGATAACCGGCGACGCTGATCGGCGCCAGCTGTCCGCGGTCGTCGACCTGGCCGTCCAGACGCTCGCCGCCTTCCAGCTGTACCTGGTAGCGAAGACCGCGCTTGAACTGGTCCGGCGCACCGACCGGCTGGTCGACCACCGCGGTGATGAGCGGCGGCAAGTGATGCTTGTCGCCCACCTCGGCGAGCTTGCGCAGACTGGCGTCGATATCGGCGTCGCTGTCCGCCGGCAATTCGATGGCCTTGAGCAGCTTGCGCAATGCCTCAGGCCTTACCCGTTGGCGCTGGCCGTCGTAGGCGGTCCATTCGATGGCGATGCCGGCGGCCTCGGCCAGTTGTTCCAGACGATCATCACTCATGCCTTTTTCTCCAGCCAGACCAGTGCCGAATGCGCGCTCAGCGTGCCGTCCTGACGGGCAGGCGTTGCCGCGGCGTCGCTGCTGTGCAGCAACTCGCCCTGAGGCGCCTCATCCAGCGGTACGGCCTTGTCACTGAGGTTGAGCTCGATGGTCAGGCGGCTGCCGTCGGCAAGGCTCCAGCGCGCGCGCACGGCGCGGTCGGCCAGGGCTTCGGCGCCGGCGGGACGGGCCCCTTCCAGACGCGGGAAGAGTTCGCGGTGGCGGATCTCCAGCAGCTCGCGGTACAGCCCCAGCCAGGCGGCGTGGTCGGGCTGATCGGCTTCACCGAAATTGGGCCTGGAGTCCTCGAAGGTCTTGAGCGCGTTCGGATCGGGGATCTGCTGGCGATGCTCTTCGCTGGTGAAGAAATCGAAGTCCTTGAATTCGTTACGACGACCCTCGCGGACCAGTTCAGCCAGTTCATCGTTGTGGCTGGTGAAGAACAGGAAGGGCTGGCGACTGCCCCATTCCTCGCCGATGAACAGCAGCGGAATCATCGGACTGAGCAGCAAGAGCGCGGTGGCGGCTTTCAGCGCCGGCTCCGGGGCCAGGCGGGTCAGGCGCTCACCGAAGGCGCGGTTGCCGACCTGATCGTGGTTCTGCAGGAAGATGACGAAGGCCGAGGCCGGCAGGTCATTGCTCGGTTCCCCGCGGGCCTTGCCGTGGCGGGTCTGCTCGCCCTGGTAGATGAAGCCTTCGCCCAGGCAGCGCACCAGCTTGGCCGTGGCGTCCTCGGTGAAGTCCTGGTAGTAGCCTTCGTTCTCGTCGGTCAGCATCGGATGGATGACGTTGTGCCAGTCGTCCGCCCACTGCGCGTCGTAGTGCTTGCCGCCCAGCAGGGTGGCGGTGTTGTCTTCGTTTTCCAGCATCAGGTGGATGTGGCGACTCGGCTCGACGGTGCCGCGGATCTCCTCGGCCATCTCTTCGAGGAAGCCCTTGTCGTTGATGGCATGGACCGCATCGAATCTCAGGCCGTCGAAGCGGTACTCCATCAGCCACATCAAGGCATTGTCGATGAAGTAGCGGCGCACGGCGTCCTGGCGGAAATCGATGGCGGCACCCCAGGGCGTATGGATGTCTTCGCGGAAGAAGCGCTCGGCGTAGGCGTGCAGGTAGTTGCCGTCCGGCCCGAAGTGGTTGTAGACCACGTCCAGGTAGACCATGACGCCATGACCGTGGGCGGTGTCGATCAGCGACTTGAGATCGTCCGGGGTGCCGTAGGAGGCTTCCACCGCATAAGGCAGGACGCCGTCATAGCCCCAGTTGCGATCGCCGGGGAATTCCGACAACGGCATCAGCTCGATGGCGGTGACGCCCAGCGCGGCCAGGCGGGGGACCAGCTTCTCGACACCGGAAAAGCCACCCAGGGTGCCGACATGCACTTCGTAGATGACGCTTTCGTGCCAGGGGCGACCCTGCCACTCGACGCTTTGCCAGTGGTAGGTGGTGGGATCGATGACGATGCTCGGCTCGTGCACGTCGCCGGCCTGGGCACGGGAAGCGGGATCCGGGACCAGCAGGTCCCCGATCTGATAGCGATAACGGGTACCGGCACCGCACTGCGCCTCGACCGCGAACCAGCCGTCTTGCTCGGCTTCCATGGCGAGGGTCATGCCACCTTCCAGGACCACCGAAACGGCATCGGCGCTGGGTGCCCAGAAGTGGAAGAGGGTGCGGTCCTTGCCCACCAGGGTGGCACCGGCACGGGTTTGCCAGGCATAGCCCCCGGTCACCGCGGCTGCGTCGCGCGAAATATCAGTCATGGATAGAGAACTCCCGAAGCCGGACGGCAGAAAAGACACTGCGGCCCAGTTGGCCGCAGTTGCTGTTATGACCGGTGAGAGTTGCTCAAAGTTGGGCGGGGATAGCGCTTTTCGTCGGCCTTTTGGCGAAGGAAAAGCGCTTGGTAGCCACGTCGGGCATCAGGCGCCGACGTGACGCTCCTGGTGCGCGGTGGCCTGGAGCAGGTCGAGGTACAGCGAGGCGTAGGGCTTGGCGCATTCGGACCAGAAGAAGGGGCCCTGCATGGCGCGGTGACGCATGGCCAGCAGCAGGTCCTGACGTTCGAATACACCCAGGGCGCGGTCGATGGCGCTGATGTAGTTTTCCAGCGACAGCGGGGCGAACAGGAAGCCGGTGGTGCCGTCCTCTATGCTGTCAGCCAGACCGCCGGTGCGCGTGGCGATCGGCAGGGAGGCGAAACGCTGGGCGTACATCTGGCTCAGGCCGCAGGGCTCGAAGCGCGAGGGCATCAGCAGGAAGTCGCTACCGGCATACATGCGCCGCGCCTCGGTTTCGCAGAAGCCGATGTGGGCACTGACACGGCCAGGGTAGCGCAGGGCCAGGGCCCGCACCTGACGCTCGATGTGCGGCTCGCCACAGCCGATGACCATCAGCTGGCCGCCGCGGGCAACGATGTGATCGGCGGCCTGGATGGTCAGGTCGATGCCTTTCTGCTGAACCAGGCGCGAGACCACCGCGAACAGCGGACCGTTGGACGGCTCAAGGCCGAATTCCTCGCGAATGCGCGCAGCGTTGACCGCCTTGCCATCCCAGTCGGATTCGTGGAACTGCTGGCACAGATGCGGATCGCTGCAGGCGCTCCAGCCATCGTCGATGCCATTGAGCAGGCCGGTCAGCTTGCCCTGACGAGCCTTGACCTGCAGCAGCCCTTCCAGGCCGCAGCCGAATTCCGGGGTGGTGATCTCGTGGGCATAGGTGTGGCTGACCGTGGTGATGTGGTCGGCATAGACCAGACCGGCCTTGAGAAAGGAGACCTTGCCCCAGAACTCGAGACCTTCCATCTGGAAGGCATGGGCGGGGATGTCCAGGTCGGCCATGACCGAGGCGGGAAACAGGCCCTGGTAGGCCAGGTTGTGGATGGTGGTCAGGCAAGGGGTGCTGGCACCCTTCCAACGCAGGTAGCCGGCAGCGAGGCCGGTCTGCCAGTCGTTGAGGTGCAGCAGGTCCGGCACCCAGCGAATCGAGGCGTCGCCCAGGGCGAAGTCGGCGGCGGCGCTGGCCAGACGACCGAAACGGATGTGATTGTCGGCCCAGTCGGCGCCGTTCAGGTCGCCGTAGGGATTGCCCGAGCGCTCGTACAGCTCGGGACAGATCAATACATAGACGACCAGCCCGTCGTCCAGATTGACGCGACCGATGTCACAGGCGGGCATGGCGGCACGGGCGGCGATGCGGCCGACCATCTGCACACGGTCCTTGATCGCGGCCATCACCTGACGGTAGCCGGGGATCAGTACCCGGACGTCATGGGAGGCGGCGAGGGCGCGCGGCAGGGCGCCCGAAACCTCGCCCAGGCCACCGGCCTTGACGAAGTCGGAAATTTCCGGGGTCACGAAAAGGATGCGTTTGCGGCTTTCGACAACGGAGCTCAGCGTCAGCTGAGGCTCATCCGTGCGCTTGCGAGGAGAGCTGGATCTGGTGGAAAGAGTGGCAGTTTCAACGGGCTCCAGAGCCCCAAATTTCCCCACGACGGCATTTGCCATGGTGCGCTCCCAATGCAGCAAGTTCGAGACTGAGGTTTACCTGATTGCTTCTTCCTGAAGCTCGATGCTCCTGGTTCAAAAACGCCTACAGCCGAGCTGCTACAGCCTTTTTGCCGGTCATCTCTTCTGAGATGTCTGGATTTGGGCGAGAACTGCTTCGCGGAATTCCAGATTGCTCTCGCACTGACTCTCGGACAACGTCACAAGTTTCCTGCGCGAATGTTGCGGTCCTGCTTCGTATTGCCAAATACATGCCCAAAAGCTGGCGCTCACTCTTGGTGCGCTAAGAAATTTGCTGCAGGTGAACCGCTTAATGGCCGCCTGATCGAGACAATTAGCCGATAAATCAGACTTCTGGCTGGCGTACGACCGGTTCGTGCCTTTCGTCGGATTGTGGTGTGGGAAGCACATCGCGACGTCCCAGTTCGGTTCGCAGCTTGGGCAGGCAGAGGGGAAACTCACGATTGATGTAGGTGATCAGCCGTTCCCGCACGAAGCAGCGCAGGTCCCAGTTCTTCGAGGAATCGCCCGAGCTCACCAGCACCCGGATCTGGATCGAATCATGGGATGCATCGGTCACCTGCAGCACGCAGACACGCTCGTCCCATAAATGGGGCACCTCGGCACAGGCGCGTTCCAATTCGGTGCGGATCGGCGCCAGGGGCAGGGAATAGTCAACCCATATGAAGACTGAACCGATCAGGCTGGAAGATGAGCGCGTCCAGTTCTGGAAGGGGGTCTCGATGAAGTACTGCAGGGGAACCACCAGGCGACGGTCGTCCCAGATGCGGACCACCACATAGGTGCCGGTGATCTCTTCCACCCGGCCCCATTCCCCTTCGACGATGACCACGTCGTCTAGCCGAATAGGCTGTGTCACGGCGATCTGCAGTCCGGCGATGAGATTGCCCAGCACCGGGCGCGCGGCGATACCCGCGACCAGACCGGCGACACCGGCGGAGGCGAGCAGGCTGGCACCGACCTGGCGAACAGCGGGGAAGGTCATCAGCATCAGGGCGATACCCACCAGCAGCACGATGAAGCTGAGGCTGCGTACCAGCACCCGATTCTGCGTCTGGATACGCCGTGCCCGCAGGTTGTCCACCACATCCACGGGATTGCGCAGGGCGATGGTGGCTCCGACGGCCTTGACCGCCCTGAGACCCAGCCAGGTGAAGGCAGCGATGCTCAGCAGGCCGGTGAGGTGCTGTACCGCACGCAACAGTGGCAGGGCATCGGGTGCGGAATTCCAGACACCTTGCAACACCACCAGAGGGAC
This sequence comes from Pseudomonas sp. PS02302, assembly GCF_029959585.1. Classification (NCBI taxonomy): domain Bacteria; kingdom Pseudomonadati; phylum Pseudomonadota; class Gammaproteobacteria; order Pseudomonadales; family Pseudomonadaceae; genus Pseudomonas; species Pseudomonas sp. PS02302. The sequence continues at coordinate 15,421 of NZ_JASCON010000040.1, read as the reverse complement.
CGCCAGCCGCGCCGGCTTCTCGACGTACTTCACCAGGTTGCGCGCCAGCAAAAAGGGATTGGCCAGCCGACGGATGGCCGCAAACGCCACTATCAGGAGGATGCTGCTGATCAGCAGGGCGACCCCCGCCGCGATCAGCGTGGTGATCCAGGGGGCGTTGAGCCAACCTGTCCAGTCGATGGCCGTCATGCGCATTTCCTCAGGCAGACGGCTCCCCGGGATCCTGAAAAGCTGACGCGTCGGAATCGCGGGGAGCCTTTCGAGATACCTGTTTTCCGACTGAGAGGCACCGCCACGGTTCCCTGAGAACCTGGCAAAACGCTCTGCTTGGTAATACCACCCCTGATGGAAAAAGCACATTCGGCTCCTGGCAGACTTTTCTGTCGGTCAGTGGGGCAGGATGTCGCACCTCGCGTCTAAGCTCAGAGGAGACCGCGCAGCGGACGCAGGATAGGAGTAGACTTCGCGCCCCAACGAGACACGTCCAGTCAGATGGCGGACCTGCGGAGATCGAGACGGATTTATGAAGCCAGTGGTAGTGGTTGTCGAAGACGAGAACATGTTGCTCGGGCTGATGGAAGAGGTGCTCGAAGGCGAAGGCTTTCAGGTGCACACCTTCGGTACCGCGGACCAAGCCTGGGAATACCTGTCGAGTGCGCGTCCGACGCCGGATCTGCTGATCACCGATGTCCGCATGCCGGGTGTCATCGACGGTCTGGAGCTGGCGCGCCGCGTCAAGCAGCAGCTGCCGGGTCTGCCCATCATCGTCTCCTCGGGTTATTTCGAAGAGCTTCAGCCCGAACGCGCCCCGGATATCTACTATCTGCCCAAGCCCTGGCGCTTCGATGATCTGCTGGCCGGCTGCTTCCGCTTCCTCAATCAGCGCAAAGGCTGATTGCTGTCCTCCGCGGCCTGGCTCCAGGCCGCTTTTCGCGCTTTCTGCAGTTCATACCTTCACCTGGTTTGCTGGTTGGCCAACCTGGCGCAAGGCCTCTGTCCCGGAAAAACCATCCAGGTAATAGCCCGCACGGGCCGCGCCCTCCGCGGTGGTGGCTCATCCCGCGGCGGGGACAGGCCAGCGTCTCAGCGGGGCGATCAGTTGCCCAGGACGTCGACCAGCCCCAGGACGAAGAACAGCACGATGCACACCGCCGCCACGGCGACGGGGATGAAGCGTGGATCCTTGATAGCCTTCCATACGGCCTGACGATTGCTGCGCGACCTTTCCATGACACCGCTCCAGGAGGAAAGCCGGCGAGCTTAAAGCATCGCCGGGGGCGGCGAACAGCGGGGTAGGGCGGCTCTCGTCGGCATTTCCAACCGCTTCGGCCCCTAGGCGACGCCGATCTTCCACTGCGGTGGTGGCGGCGTGCCGTTGACCGCGAAGTCGCCGACGATGCGATCCTTGTAGATGCGCGGATTATGGGAGGCGAGGGTACGGGCATTGCGCCAGAAGCGATCCAGTCCCTGGGGTCTCAGCGTGGCCGAGGCGCCCAGAGCGTCGAAGAGGCGTCCGGAGGCGTCGATGATCAGGTCCGTAACCACGTTGAGCGACTGGCAGACCTCCAGTTCGGCCAGTTCCACCGCGCGATCCTCGGCCGCCTGGTCATCCGCCTGCCTGAGGTCATGCACGCGCTGCAGCGCCTCGGCATTCTTCAGGGCGATCACCCCGGCGCAGTAGGCGGCGCTGCGTACCTGGCCTACCACGGCCAATACCTGTGGATCCTGGCTGACCCGGTCGGCATTACCAATGGTGAAGGTGCGGGTGCGAGCGGCGACCGCGGCCGCTACCTCGCTGCTCATGGCCCGCCCCATGCCCGCCAGGTTGGCGAGGTGGAAGACCTGGAAGAAGCCCGGCGAATAGCGGAAGCGCTCGCCTACCGTAACCACGTCCCCAGGCGCTACCCGGACATTGGTGAAGGTGGCCGTGCCGCTGGCGGTCAGCGTCTGGCCGAAGCCATTCCAGTCATCCACCACTGCCACGCCGGGAGCGTCGCGGCGGATGGTCGCCATGACGCGATTGCCGGCGTCATCGGTGGCGCCCACGTCGATCCAGTCCGCATAGAGCGAACCCGTGGTATAGAACTTGGTGCCCGAAAGCAGCAGGGTGTCACCTTCCCGACGCAGGCGGGTACTGAATTCGGCCCGCCGGGCATCGCCGACCTCGCTGGAGGCCGGACCCAGGGTTTCACCCGCGGCGATACGGGCAAACCAGCGGCTGCGACGTGCCTGGTCATCGCTGTTGAGCAAGCCTTCGACAAAGCCCATGTGACCGCGCAGCGCCTGCACCAGATTGGAATCGGCCTCGCCCAGTTCGATGAGCAGGGCAAACAGTTCCGGCAGGGTGACGCCCGCGCCGCCATGCTCGACCGGCAACCGCAAGGCGGTGACACCGGCCGCCTTCAGCCAGGCCAATTCTTCGACCGGCAGTCGCCGCTGTACCTCGCGTTCTATGGCGCCCGCGCGAATGCGCTGGAACAGCGGCTGAAAGCGGGCCGAGAGTTCGGCGTGACGCGCGGAAGGGCCGGCGCCCCAGCCTGCGGAAATGATGCTCATGGAAGAGAAGATCCTTCTGGTCGTGTCAGCAGAGAGTCGGGAAACGCGAGCCCAAGACGAGCCAGCTCGGTATGGGCGGCTCGGGTGCAGCCGATCAGCACCCTTGCCGCCACCAGGCGACGGCTCAAGGCACCCACGAGGGATACCCGTGCGCTAAAAACGTATCGGGTGCGCGTTGCCGGTCCGATTCGACTCAGGGGCGTCAGCCTCGATAGCCGAGGGGGCCTGGGCACGTCGAACACTTCCAGCCCGGCATCGAACTTCACCTTTGGAGTTCGAGCGGACGGAGCAGGCAGGAGGGTTTTATCAAACGGCGGCATGGCGAACTTTGCAGTACGTGAAAGTTGGCGGAAGTCTAGATGAGCGCTCAAGAGCGCCGCCAATCTTCAAAGCTGCTAAGGATATGTCTTTAACGGATCTTCGATGCAGGTGTTGCTCACGCAACAGTTGAGCTGCCTGATCGATGTTTTCTTATAAGCTTATGATTTTTCAGATATTATGCTATGTAAGGTAAGACGTAGGAGATGGCTTAGACAAGGCGTTCAATCAGGCGAAGTTATCAGGAGCGAGGTGGTGGAATAACGTCTTTTTCATGAGGTAATGCCTTAACGTTATTTGGCTTCTCTCTTGTTTTTCCCTAGGGTCGGCGTTGATTTCTCGTTATCAGGACCCTGCGGTGACTGTCTATCTCGATGCGCGGCACCGCCGCCTGATCAAGTTGCTCCTGCAAACCGCCACCGGTCGAAATGAATGGCCAACCTGGGGGCTGATCGTCGGTGTCTACGCCGGCTGGCTGACGCTCGTCTGGGCGTGGCCGCTACTAGGTTTCTGGATCCTGCCGCCGCTGACGATCCTGGTGGTGCTGCATCAGTCCCTGCAACACGAGTTGATTCATGGCCATCCAACGCGCCGGCCCGGGGTGAATGCCTTGCTCGCCTATCCGCCCCTCGGCCTCTGGTTTCCCTTTCCGCTCTATCGCGACAGCCATCTGGCGCACCATCGGCGCGAGAACCTCACCGATCCGACCCTCGATCCCGAGAGCCGTTATGTCGATGGCGAACTCTGGGAGCGGCGAGGGCAGGTCGGACGTGCGTTGCTCTGGATAGACAAGACCCTGATCGGTCGGCTCCTGGTAGGCCCGATCCTGTCGCTGCACGGCATGCTGGAGCTCGAAGTACGCCGCGGGTGGCGCGGGGAGCGGGGTGTGCTGCGCGTCTGGCTGATTCATCTGGCGCTGTGTGCAGGCTTGCTCCTGGCGATCCACTGGCTGTCTGGCATGCCGCTGGGGGTCTATGTGCTGGGGGTAGCCTGGCCGGCGCTGGCCATGGCGCTGATCCGATCTTTCTACGAGCATCGTCCGGCGCTGGACCCTGCGCAAAGATGCGTACTCAACGAAAGCGGTGGGGCGCTGCGCTGGCTATTTCTCAACAACACCCTGCACCTGGTTCACCACGATCTGCCGGGCTTGCCCTGGTATTTCATTCCACGGGTCTATCGAGCCAGGCGCCGTGCCTACCAGGTCCGCAGTGGTGGCTTCCTGTTTTCCGGCTATCGCGACTTGGGCCGCCGTTTTGCCTGGCGACCCGTGGATGTGCCTCTGCATCCTCAAGCGCAAGCAGCGGGTACGCCGGTTGGCAGACGGCCGTTTGCCATAGTTCTCATCACCAAATAATACCACCCCTATAGAAAGCCATTCAGCCTTCTTCGACTCCTCTGCTGCAGCACTCAACGGCGAAGGGACCAGCCACGATCAAGACGCCATGGTCGTCATGATCGAACCGAATACCGGCGTTGGACTGCAGACGAAGTGATGCGCAACTTGGGAGCGCTCCGGCTTCACTAGACAGGGGTGTAGTCGAAAAGGATGGTTTCCGGAATCGCCTCGTCAGGCGTGTTCCCGGTTTACTTCGCGTTTGGCTGATTGCTGCAACAGCCTGACCAAGGCGCGGACGCTTTCCGGCAGCGCCTCCAGATCCCTGACCAGGATATTTCGCTCGCGCAGGGCCCAGGGCTCTTCGAGTCGTACCGTCCTGATGGCCATGCTTTTGCCGTGATGCTGGGCGGCGGATTCGGGCAGGATGCCGATGCCCACCTTGGCTTCGACCATGCGGCACACGGCCTCGAAACTGGAGAGCTGGATACGCAGATTCAGGGTGGCGCCGAGACGCTCCACCTGATCCCGCAGGAAATTCAGCAGGCTGGTGCCCTCGCGCAGACAGATGTGCTGGTAGTCCAGGGTTTCACGCAAGGTGACCTGGGGCTGGCTCGCCAAGGCATGATCGGTCGGCACGACCAGCGTCAGGCGGTCCATGCTGTAGGGCAGGATCTGCAGATTGCTGGCCTCGATCAGCCCGGCGGTGATGCCCAGATCCGCTGCCCCGTCGATGACCCCCCTGACGATGTCACGATTGAGACGCTCCTGCAGATCCACCGTCACGCCGGGGCGGTCGGCGAGATAGCCGGCCAGCAGCCCCGGGAGAAACTCGGTAACCGCTGTGGTGTTGGCGAAGATACGGATATGTCCGCTGGCATCGCTGCGGTAGTCGGTGAATTCACCTTTGAGAAAGTCGACTTGGCGCATAACCAGGCGGGCATGTTGCAGCAGACGCTGACCCGCTGGCGTGAGCTCCACGCCGCGGCTGTCACGGTATAGCAAGCGGATGCCGAATTGGCTTTCGAGGGCCTTTATCCGGGCGCTGGCAGCTGCCGGTGAGAGGGCGGCCCGGCGTGCGCCCTGGGTCAGGCTGGGCGATTCGGCGATATGGATGAAGAGCCGCAGGTCAGGCAGGTCGAAATGCATGCTCTTGTACTCGGTACGTCTTTTGGCGTTCAGCCTAGCCGAATGCCGGCTTACGCAAATGTAAATTCACAGAACGAAACAACTCCCCTCAAGCTGGTTGAGAGCCTAATGACGGGAGCCAGACGACATGAACACTACGCCGGCCGAAGCCTGGGTGGGTCGAACGCGCGAAACCCAGGAGTTCCTGGGTCAACGCCAAGTTGCGCGTATCGCCCATACCTTCGACGAACCGCCGTTGGCTGCAGGCGAGGCGCTGCCGCCGCTCTGGCACTGGGCCTTCTTCGATAATCCCGTGGCAGGTGCCCAGCTCGGGCCCGATGGTCACGCGGCGCGAGGCACCTTCCTGCCGCCGGCGGAAGGGCGTAATCGCATGTGGGCAGGCGGACGCCTGGAGTTTCTCGGCGAACTGCGCGTTGACGAGCAGGCTCGTTGCCTTTCGACCCTGCTGCGCGTCGAGGAGAAGGCGGGCCGCAGCGGCAGCCTGCTGTTCGTGACCGTCGAGCATCGCTATTTCCAGCGCGACGAACTGGTACTGCGCGAAGAGCAGGACCTGGTCTATCGCGAGCCCGGAGCGCCCAAGGCCGGCAGCGGCGAAGCCATCGCACTCGGCGGCTGGGCGGAGTCGGTGGTGCCCGAGCCCACGTTGCTGTTCCGCTATTCGGCGGTGACCTTCAATGGTCATCGCATCCACTACGACTGGCCCTACGCGACCCAACAGGAAGGCTATGCCGGTCTGGTCGTCCATGGCCCGCTCATAGCGACGCTGTTGCTGCGCAGCTTTTGTCGCGCCCATCCCACCGCGCGGATACGGCAATTCAGTTATCGCGGCGTGCGTCCGCTGATCGCGCCCGCTCCCTTCACGCTCAGTGGTCAAGTCATCGCGCCCGGCGAGGCGGAGCTGTGGGCCGGAAATGGCGACGGTGCCGCCCAGGTGGCTCAGTTGCGTTTCGAGTGACAGCGGTGCCCCTATAACGACAAGAGGGAAACTCCCATGCTGGACGAACGACTAGAAGAATTCGCCGCCATTCGCGACGGTGTCCGTGGCCTCTGCGCAGGTTTTCCGGCCGAATACTGGCGCCGAATCGATGAGCAGAAGGGTTTTCCCCAGGACTTCGTCCAGGCGATGACCGCGGCAGGCTGGCTGTCCGCGATGATTCCGGAGGCCTATGGTGGCTCGGGGCTGGGCCTGGCCGAGGCGTCCATCATCCTGGAGGAGGTGAACCGCTGCGGGGGCAACTCCGGCACCATCCACGGGCAGATGTACAACATGTTCACCCTGCTGCGGAATGGCAGCGAAGAGCAGAAGAACAGCTATCTGCCACGGCTGGCCAGCGGCGAACTGCGACTCCAGTCCATGGGCGTCACCGAGCCCACCACCGGCACCGACACCACCAAGATCAAGACCACGGCGGTGCGCAAGGGCGATCGCTATGTGATCAATGGGCAGAAGGTGTGGATCTCCCGGGTGCAGCATTCCGATCTGATGATCCTGCTGGCGCGGACCACACCCCTGGAGGCCGTCCAGCGCAAGTCCGAAGGTATGTCGATCTTTCTGGTGGATCTGCGTGAGGCCATCGGCAAGGGGCTCACGGTTCGGCCCATCCCCAACATGGTCAATCACGAGACCAACGAGCTGTTCTTCGACGAGCTGGAAATTCCCGCCAGCAACCTCATCGGGGAGGAAGGCAAGGGTTTCCGCTACATCCTCGATGGGCTCAATGCCGAGCGCACCCTGATCGCCGCGGAATGCATTGGCGATGGCCGCTGGTTTGTCGAGAAGGCCAGTCACTATGCCCGCGACCGGGTGGTATTCGGTCGCCCCATCGGGCAGAACCAGGGCGTGCAGTTTCCCATCGCCGAAGCCCATATCGAGATCGAGGCCGCCGACCTCATGCGCTGGCACGCCTGCGATCTGTACGACCGCGGCGAGAACGCCGGCGCGGCGGCCAACATGGCCAAGTACCTGGCGGCCAAGGCCAGCTGGGAGGCGGCCAACGCCTGTCTGCAGACGCACGGTGGCTTTGGCTTCGCCACCGAGTACGACGTCGAGCGCAAGTTTCGCGAGACGCGCCTGTACCAGGTGGCGCCCATCTCCACCAACCTCATTCTTTCCTACGTGGCCGAGCACCTGCTCGAATTGCCGCGCTCGTTCTAGGGTGACTTCCATGACCCATACCGAACGTCTGGCGGCCTATCTCGGCGAGCTGGCCTATGCGGATCTGCCAGCCAGCGTCGTCACTCGGACCGAAGAGCTGTTTCTCGACTGGCTGGGCTCCGCACTGGCCAGCGATGGCAGCCATCCCATACCGCTGTTCCATGCCTATGCGCAGGCCATGGGCCCCCGCGAGGGGCGTGCCCGGGTACTCGTCGCGCCCTACGGCACCTCGCCCTACTTTGCCGCGCTGGTCAACGGCGCCGCCTCTCATCTGGTGGAGCAGGATGATCTGCACAACAGCTCGGTGCTGCATCCGGCGACGGTGGTCTTTTCCGCCGCACTGGCCGCCGCCCAGGACCTGGGAAAGAGCGGACAGGAACTGATCGTCGCCGCGGTCGCCGGCTATGAGGCGGGCATCCGCATCGGTGAATTCCTCGGGCGCTCGCACTATCGGATCTTCCACACCACGGCCACCGTCGGCACCCTGGCCGCGGCGGTGGCGGTGGGCAAGTTGCTGGGCTTCGACCGGGAGCAGTTCATCCAGGTGCTTGGCAACGCGGGCACCCAGGCGGCGGGGCTCTGGGAGTTCCTGCGGGACGCGGCGGATTCCAAGCAGCTGCATACCGCCAAGGCAGCGGGGGACGGACTGCTGGCGGCCTATCTCACGGCGCAGGGGCTGACCGGTGCGCGCAACATCCTGGAAGGCGAGCAGGGAATGGCCGCCGGCCTTTCCAGTGACGCCGACGCCCGCCGCCTGAGCGATTGCCTGGGGCAGCGCTGGGCCTTGCTGGAAACCTCCTTCAAGTTCCACGCGTCCTGTCGGCATACCCATCCTGCTGCCGATGCCCTGTTGGATCTGATGCGGCGCGAGCGCCTGGCGCCAGACGACATTGCCCGGGTGACAGCACGAGTTCACCAGGGCGCCCTGGACGTGCTCGGGCGCGTGGACGTGCCGCGGACCGTGCATCAGGCGAAATTTTCCATGGGCACGGTGCTGGGCCTGATCGCCGTCCATGGCAAGGCGCAACTGGGCGAATTCGCGAATTCCGCGCTGAACGATCCCGCGGTCGCGGCCTTCCGCGCGCGAGTCGGCATGCGGCTGGACCCCGAGGTCGACGCCGCCTATCCCCAGCGTTGGCTGGGAAGAGTCGAGGTGACAACCCGCCAGGGCGCCGTTCTGCAAGGACGTATCGACGAACCCAAGGGTGATCCCGGCAATACCCTCGACAGGGCCGAATTGGAAGACAAGTTCCGCCGGCTGGTCGCCTTCGCCGGCAAACGCCCACCCGCCGAGGCCGAGGCCCTGATCGCCCAGGCCTGGCGGCTGCACGAGTGCGTGGATCTCTATTGCTTCACCTGACCCGGAGTGAACCAAGATGGCTGTCGAAAAACCCCGTCCTCTGGATGGCATCACGGTCGTGAGTCTCGAACACGCGATCGCGGCCCCGTTCTGCTCCCGGCAGCTGGCCGACCTGGGCGCCCGGGTGATCAAGATCGAGCGGCCAGGCAGTGGCGATTTCGCTCGGGGCTACGACGAACGTGTCGCCGGACTCGCCTCCCACTTCGTCTGGACCAATCGTTCCAAGGAGAGCGTGGCCCTGGATCTCAAGCAGGATGACGCCCTGGCCGTACTGGACAAGCTGCTCGCCGGGGCGGATGTCCTGTTGCAGAACCTGGCGCCGGGCGCGGCGAATCGGCTGGGGCTGGGCTTCGAGGCGCTGCACGAACGCTTTCCCCGGCTGATCGTCTGCGACGTGTCCGGCTATGGCGGCGGTGGCAGCTATGAACGCAAGAAAGCCTACGACCTGCTGATTCAGAGCGAGGCAGGTTTTCTCTCGGTGACAGGGGGGCCAGACGATGACCAGCTGGCCAAAGCCGGCTGCTCGATCGCCGATATCGCAGCCGGCATGTATGCCTACAGTGGCATCCTGTCGGCGCTGCTGTTGCGTGAGCGGACGGGGGAGGGCAGTCGCGTCGAGGTCAGCATGCTGGAGAGCCTGGTGGAGTGGATGGGCTATCCGCTGTATTACGCCTACGCCGGCATGCCGGCCCCCGCGCGTGCCGGCGCCGCCCACTCCACCATCTATCCCTACGGGCCCTTTCCCGCAGGCGATGGCGGCACGGTGATGCTGGGCCTGCAGAATGAGCGGGAGTGGCAGCTCTTCTGTGAGCAGGTGCTGGTGCAACCGGAACTGGTTACCGATCCGCGATTTTCCGCCAACTTCAAACGCTCGGCGAACCGCGGCGTGCTGCGCGACCTGATCGTCGAGGCGTTCGCCCGGCTCAAGACCGAAGAGGTCATCGCCCGCCTGGAGCGGGCGCAGATCGCCAATGCCCAGGTGAATGACATGGCCGCCGTCTGGGCGCATCCCCAGTTGCGTGAGCGCGATCGCTGGCGTGAAGTCGACAGTCCGGCCGGTCCCTTGCCCGCCTTGTTGCCGCCGGCGAGCAACAGTGCCTTCGAGCCGCGGATGGATCCGGTCCCGGCGCTGGGCGAGCACACCGAAGCAGTGTTGCGGGAGCTGGGCTATGACCCCGTCGCGCTGGACGCGCTGCGCCAGCGAGGTGCGCTATGACCCCTACCGCCAGCCGCATGGCTGCTGATCCTCGCTCGGCCCTGTTCGTCCCGGCGACTCGTCCGGAGCGAATCGCCAAGGCCGTGGCCAGCGGTGCCGATGTAGTGATCGTGGACCTGGAGGATGCGGTCGCTGAAGCCGCCAAGACGTCGGCACGCGGCGCCCTCGAACAGGCGTTGCTCGCCGCGCCTGCCTTGCGGGTCTGGATACGGATCAACGCCGCCGCTCACTCGGCGCACGGCGACGACCTGGCGCTGTGCCAACGTCTGGGACAGGTGCTCGGGATCGTCCTGCCCAAGGCGGAAAGCGCCGCCCAGGTCCAGCGCGTCCATGCCGAGACGAGCAAGCCCGTCTGGCCGATCATCGAGAGCGCCCGGGGGCTGGATCGACTCAAGGAGATCGCCGGGGCTGCCGGAGTGGAGCGCCTGGTGCTCGGTGGTCTGGATATGGGCCTGGATCTCGGTCTGGAAAGCGGTACGGCGGCAGCCGAACGGCTGCTGGATCAGGCGCGCTTTCTACTCTTGCTGGAAGGCCGACTGGCCGGGCTGCCCGCACCGCTGGACAGCGTCTTTCCCGCCATCGATGACCTGGCCGGTCTGGCGACAGCCACCGCCAGTGCGCGTGACCAGGGCTTCGGCGGCCTGTTGTGCATCCATCCCCGCCAGGTCGCCGTGGTACATGACAGCCTGCGGCCGACGCCAGCGGAAATCGACTGGGCGCGGCAGGTGATCGCGGCGAGTCAAGGCGACGTCGGGGTCTTCGTCGTCGACGGGAAAATGATCGATGCACCCGTCATCGGGCGGGCTCAACGACTGCTGAGGCGTCTGCAAACAGGTGCTCCGGTGTTAGGCAGAGCTGAAGGCGGTGTTGGGCAATGATGAATTCCACCCCACGGAGGGGGCGCGTTTAATAAACCCGACCTGATTACAAAAACAAGATGAGGTGTCGCCATGCCCACGTTGACTATCAAGACGCTGTTCTGTGCCACCGTGTTTTCCTTCGCCGGTTCGCTGCATGCTGCAGATGACGCCCCGATTACCATCAAATTCGCCCATGTGGTCGCCGAGCACACACCCAAGGGGCAGGGCGCGGTGCTATTCAAGAAGCTGGCAGAGGAACGCCTGCCCGGCCGGGTGAAGGTCGAGGTCTATCCCAACTCCTCGTTGTTTGGCGACGGCAAGGAGATGGAGGCCCTGCTGCTGGGCGATGTCCAGATGCTGGCGCCCTCGCTGGCCAAGTTCGAGCACTACGCCAAGGCCGTGCAGGTCTTCGATCTGCCCTTCCTGTTCGACAACATGGCCGCGGTCGATCGCTTCCAAGCCGGCCCCCAGGGCAAGGCGTTGCTGACCAGCATGGAAGGCAAGGGCATCACCGGGCTGGCCTACTGGCACAACGGGCTCAAGGTGCTGTCGGCGAACAAGCCGCTGCGTGAACCCAAGGATGCCCGCGGCTTGAAATTCCGCGTCCAGGCCTCGGCGGTCCTCGATGAGCAATTCAAGGCACTGCGTGCCGTGCCGCGCAAGATGAGCTTCGCCGAGGTGTATCAGGGCTTGCAGACCGGGGTCGTCAACGGTACCGAGAACACCTGGTCCAACTACTACAGCCAGAAGGTCTATGAGGTTCAGCCTTACTTCACCGAGACCAACCACGGCCTGATCGACTACATGGTGATCACCAATACCAAGTTCTGGCAGGGCCTGCCCGAGGATGTCCGCAGCGAGTTGAGCAAGGTAATGGCCGATGTCTCTGTCGAGGTGAACCGCCAGGCTCAGGCCCTCAACGACGAGGCGCGTGGCGCCATCGCCAAGGCCGGTACCAGCGAAATCATCGAACTGACTCCCGCGCAACGCGAAGACTGGCGCAAGGCCATGCAGCCGGTGTGGAAACAGTTCGAGGGAGAGATTGGCAGCGAGGTGATCAAGGCGGCCGTTGACGCCAACAAGGCTAGCTAAAAAAGCCACGAGCGCTCCTTTCTTTCGCCCCCTGTCAGCTGTTGTCGGAGGTTCTTATGTCCGCCGTGACACGTCTTTGGGGCCGGTTAGAGGAGGCGCTCGTCGCCTTCCTGCTGGCGGTCATGACCCTGATCACCTTCTTCTACGTGGTGGTCAACAACGTTTACGCCGTTTTCTATTATTTCGCCGATCACCTTCCCTTTCTGGAAAAACCCCTCTTCGCCATCGGCGATGGCATTCTCTTCGTCTCCCAGGAAATGACCTGGAGCGTTGCCCTGGCCAAGGCCGTGTTCGGTTGGCTGATCTTCATCGGACTGGCCTGGGGCGTGCGCATCGGCGCCCACCTCGGGGTCGATCTGCTGGTCAAGGCCTTTCCGCCCGCGCTACGCAGGTCGGTCGCCTTGCTGGCGGTAGGCATCTGCATCCTCTACTGCGGGTTGATGACCTATTCCAGTCAGCAGTGGGTATCGGCCCTGATGACCGCCAACATCGGTGCCGAAGATCTCGACCGCTTCGGTGTGCGCCAGTGGAACATCGTCATGATCGTGCCGATCGGCTTCGCGCTCATGTTGATCCGCTTCGTCGAGGTGTTCCTGCGCATTCTCCGTAACGAGCAAAGCGGGTTCGGCGGACACAGCGAAGCCGAGGACGCTCTCAAACTCGTCGACGGACACCAGGGCACGGAGCGCCAGCCATGACTATCACCTTTCTGTTCCTGGCGCTTTTCGTCCTGATGTTCATCGGCATTCCGGTAGCCATTTCCCTGGGGCTTTCCGGCGCGCTCACCATCCTGCTGTTCAGCAACGACTCGGTCCGCTCGCTGGCCATCAAGCTGTTCGAAACCAGCGAGCACTACACCCTGATGGCCATTCCGTTCTTTGTGCTGGCCGGAGCCTTCATGACCACCGGGGGCGTGGCCCATCGCCTGATCGAATTCGCCAACGCCTGCGTCGGCCACATCAGGGGCGGGCTGGCCATCGCCGCGATCCTCGCCTGCATGCTGTTCGCCGCCCTCTGCGGATCGTCGCCAGCCACCGTTGCCGCGGTGGGCTCCATCGTCATCGCCGGCATGGTGCGTTCGGGCTACAAGCGCGAATTCGCCGCCGGCATCGTCTGCAATGCCGGCACCCTGGGCATCCTGATTCCGCCCTCCATCGTCATGGTGGTCTATGCCACGGCCACCGAATCCTCGGTGGGCAAGCTGTTCATGGCGGGGGTGGTGCCGGGGCTGCTGCTGGGGCTGGTGTTGATGGTGACGATCTACGTCATCGCCCGGATCAAGAATATCCCGGCACTGCCACGCGCGTCCTTCAAGGAGGTGTTGCGCACTGGTCGTCGTGCCATCTGGGGCCTCATGCTCATCGTGATCATCCTCGGCGGCATCTACTCGGGCATGTTCACCCCCACGGAAGCGGCGGCGGTATCGGCGATCTATGCAGCCATCGTCGCGGTCTTCGTGCACAAGGACATGAAGCTGAGAGAGTGCCACCGGGTGCTGATCGATGCGGGCAAGTTGACCGTGGTGCTGATGTTCATCATCGCCAACGCCATGCTGTTCGCTCATGTGCTGACCACCGAACAGATCCCCCAATCGATCACGGGGTGGGTCGTGGCCCAGGGCTTCTCGCCGGTGGAGTTCCTGATCGTGGTGAACATCGTGCTGCTGATCGCGGGCACCTTCATGGAGCCTTCGGCGATCATCCTGATCCTGGCGCCCATCCTGTTCCCCATTGCGGTCGAACTCGGGATCGATCCTATCCACCTGGGGATCATCATGGTGGTCAACATGGAGATCGGACTGATCACACCGCCGACAGGACTCAATCTGTTCGTCACTTCAGCGGTGACCGGGATGCCGCTGACCACCACCATCAAGGCCGTCGCCCCCTGGCTGCTGGTGATGCTGGCCTTCCTCATCCTGGTGACCTACGTGCCTTATCTGTCCCTGGCCTTGCCGAATTGGTTGGGCATGACCTGAGGCAGAGGAGGGTGACTGGGCGAAGCGTCCGACGACTTGCGATCGGACTCTTCACCCAGTGGTTGAGGCGGCGCCATGTACGGAGCGATCGGCCAAGACCGTCGTTGTCGCTATGTGGCCCCTGAATTGAACCCCGTTTAATACCACCCCTGTAAAAACCGAGCTGCCACCCTTCGATTCCTCTTGCACGAACATGTCATGGAGACGATGACCGCCCATCTCTGACTCCGCGCTTGGTCCTGGGCCGCTCGTCTTGCTAGCGTTCGCTGCTCAATAAGCGAAGAAGGCAGGGAGATAAGATGACCAACGCAACTCATGACGTCATTGTCCTGGGCCTGGGCGCCATGGGCGCGGCCACGCTTTACCAATTGGCCAGGCGTGGCGTGAAGGTCGCAGGCATCGATCGCTATGCACCGCCCCATGAGCTGGGCTCCAGCCACGGCGCGACGCGCATTACTCGCCAGGCGGTGGGCGAGGGCGCAGCCTACGTGCCCTTGGCGATCCGCTCGCAGCAACTCTGGCGCGAGCTGGAGGCGGAGCAGGGTGTCAGCCTGTTCGAACAGTGCGGCGTGCTGATCATGACTGCCACCGCGACGGCAACCTCTCATCACGGTCGCCCGGATTTCACCCAGGCCACCCTGGAGCTGGCGCGCCAGTACGGGATCCCTCATGAGGCCTGGGATGGCGCCGCCATTCGCCAGCGGTTTCCGCAATTCCAGGTAGCGGAAGACGCGCTGGGCTATTTCGAACCAGGTGGGGGTTACCTCTATCCGGAAGCCTGTATCCAGGCGCAACTGGACGTGGCACGCGAGCGGGGTGCCCAGATCCATACCGATACCGCCATCGAACGCCTGGAGACTGACGAGCAGGGCGTACTGCTGCATTCGGCACAAGGCCGCTGGCGGGCGAAGCGGGTCATCGTCGCCGCCGGCATGTGGAGCGCTGAACTGCTGGGCACACCTTTCGACCGGCTGCTGCGCGTCTGCCGTCAGAGCCTGCACTGGTTCGAAGTCGCCAGGCCCGAATTGTTTCCGGCGGATTCACCGAGCTTCATCCTCGCCCATGGCCGTGGCGACAGCGATCTCTTCTACGGCTTTCCACCTCTGCCTGGGGAAAATGCGGTAAAGGTCGCCACGGAGCAATACCAGAATAATACCACCCCTATAGGAATTGAGAAATCCATTCTCCCTGAAGAATCGAGCAGACTGTTCAGTCATCAAGTGGGGAGGTGGATTGACGGTCTTTCAGGCCGGGCGGTGCATAGCGCGGTCTGCGCTTACACCGTGACACCGGACTTCGGCTTTATCGTTGACGAGCATCCGACGCTGCCGGGTGTGACCGTGGTGAGTGCCTGTTCGGGACATGGCTTCAAGCATTCGGCCGCGCTGGGCGAGGCGCTCGCCC
>NZ_JASCON010000003.1:0-130383 GCF_029959585.1 Pseudomonas sp. PS02302 | reverse complement strand
CTCGAACCCATTGGATATATACCTCCGGCAGAAGCTGAGGCAAACTACTGGCAGCTACTCGAAAGCACTGAAAAGCGAGCGGCTTGAACTTAAACCAACCAGCCTCCACGAAACCCGGGGCGGTTCACTCCGACGAATATCACCCGGCACGACTGATTCTTGATGAGCCCGAGCGTTATGCCGTTCAGATCCTGTGCCTCATCCGCAAGGATGACATCGAAGCGGTCCCCCAGGTCCGGTTTGCTCAGGTAGTAGAGCTTGAGGTAGGCGTCGTGCAGGTGCGGCACGGTCGTATCCTCCGGATCGATCATGCGTCGCCAGACCTCCCTGGCCTGCAGGAACACCTCGGCGATGAACGCCGGCGGCATCTCGACAATAGGTCGTCCGTTAAAAAGCGGCAGGTGGTCCTCGTGGAAGTCCTCCCGGTCACTGCAAAGGTACGCATTGACCGTAGCGATGACCGCGTTGATGAAGGCCCAGTCACTGGTGCCCAGTACGGCGCGCATGTCTGCCGGGCGCAGCGAGGCACCGAGCTTGTGCTGAAAACGCCGGCCTACTGCCTTGAAGGCCAGCTGATGGGAGGTCATGCATTTCACATTGGACGGAAATCGTGCCTTGCCCTCGTCTGCAATGCTCCTGTTGTAGGCGACGTACAGAAATCTCAACCGGGGATACCGCTTGGTATAGCCCTCGAGCGAAGTCGTCTTGGAGGCCCCAGCAAAGGCTTTCACGCGTATGCGCGGCGCCTTGCACTCATGGAAAGCCAATTGCTCGGGTGTCCACTCAAACGCCATCGCTGCATCTCCTTCGTAGGTTCAGGAATGCTATGGGCTACCCGGCCGTCAAGGCGCCGAGTTCCACCCCGTTGCAGGCGTGAATCGCGAAAGACGCGTGAGGGCGCTGGGGTAGGATTTGGTTTTCCCTAGGGCCAGTGACGCTATGCGAGGATTTATCAGGTCAGGCGTAGCGAGGCGCTTTACTGGCACCGTCCGGCGTCTCGGTGGCACTTCACATGTGGCCCTGCGCCTATGGGTGTTGGCCCTCGGTTTTGTCCCGACTCATTCAGGCGCCCATGCCGCTCCAACCAGTCACAACACCGGCTTCGAGCTGCAGGATCACCGATCCTATAGCGAGGACGCTGATGCTTTAGAGGCCGCTCGTTTTCGTGATCGCGCGTGTAATGGCGACGCTGTCGCGGCGGTAACGTTGGCTCGGATGTATCTGTCGGGCAACGGCTGGTTTGAAGAAGATCCAGCGCGCGGGAAGGCCTTTCTAATGTTGGCAGTGTATGGGGGTAACTACCAAGCCGCCGCTGATTTAGCGGTGGTGATACTCAAGGCGTCGCAAGATGATCCTGCGCTCCAAAAGGCTGCTAAGTGGGTGAAGGTAGCACTCTACGATGCTCCAACACCGCAGGCCCTAATGGCAGCAGGTGTAGTAAAGATGATAGGTCAGGGTAAGGATCTCGCGCCCGCCTATCAAGATGGTGTTCGCTGGTATGTAACGCACAAAGGGAAATCCGATGGATATGTTGATCCGAATATTTGCGGATATAAGTAAAGCGATGCGGCCAGTCATAACCATTGGCCTTTTGGGAGCATCCTGCGTCGCCTGGATAAAGCTGAGCCCTGTCCCCGCTCCTGGCCTAGTATTGGTTGGAGGGCTTGCGATACTTTTTGCGCTGGTCGCGACTATCGCCACCACGATCTTCTGCATCGGGCGATATTTGGACACACCCGCCAATAGAAGAGGTTACCAAGCCTTGTGCAGCGCTGCGTGGCACTCTCCGGCCGATGACTATGACAGCAGCGCCGACCTCATCATCGAGATCCTGTCAAAACAGCCATTGAGCGAGAGGCACCTCGGCAGCTGCTGGACGTTCGATTACGTGAGCGGCCTATACCCACGGTACAGGGGGCAGGGCTTTATCATCCCAAATGCCAGCGGGATAGTTTTGGGCGTTGTCACGGGTCTGCCCGGCCGGTGGCACCAGTCATCTTACGTGCAGGCGTCTGCCTCCTTAGACGGCAGCGTTTACTCTATCGAGTCCGCGATTGGCCCTTTGCGCTCCTGGGTAAAAGCCGGCTCTAAAGTCGCACTGGAGCTTGATAGCTCCGAGCCAGTGATTCACGGTGGCCCATTTCATAGGCTCCAAATACGTCGTAGTGCAGTGCCTCCGGTATTACGTCGCTTCGCAGGCGAATCTGTTAGCGGGTAGGCCGATTCCTTTTAGCGGATGTTCGACTCGCCAGTGTTTGGCAGAGACGCTCGTATTCCTCTTTGCTACCCGCATTGAGCACTGCACGAAGGTGGAACCGTTCATGCTCCTGGTTCCCCGCTGCGATCTTTTGATTAGCCTGATCCGAATCGTCCATGCCCGGCCCCAGCAGGATCATCAATTCGCAATAGCCAAGTTTTGCCAGATCCGTTGCGGACACAGAAGCCCTAGCCTTTTTCACGGTGTGATTGCTGCTCATGAGCGTGCTCGCGCTACTTGGTAGGAGGTCAGTCTATCAGCGGATGGTAAAACGCAAGCGGCGCAACTAGACCCTGGTGTCGGTTTCCCAAATTATTGCGGGAATTTTGGAAATAGATGCGACTACGAGGATGGGAAAGGCTGACGGATTCCAAATGTGCTGAAGGTCATGGTTCTTTTTCCTGTTGCGTGGTGTTGCGCGCCGGCATGCAACAGCCGGGCGAATTCCTACAACTTCTGATGGATCAAGGTGAGCACTTCGTCAGCGCACTTTGCGTAGGCCGACGACATGGCGCGACCGCGATCATCGTCGCCAAGCCCTTCGTGCTGCTGACGTTCACGAAATGCATCAAGCGCGAGTCGTACAGTCATCGCCTGCGCGTCAGTGAGTGCAGTACCTTCGATTACAATTCTTGCTTCTGCCACGGCCTGTTCCTGTCGATCCTGGGGAGCAAAAAGCGTCTCTCTTTACGGGCTTAGCCCGCACTGGGCGGGCTGATGGGGCAGGCGGTTTCCGTGATCAGTTGGCTTTCAAGTAGCCCATGAGCAGCGCCTGCTGCTGGAGCAGATTAACGAACGCAGTTATGTCTACTTTGTCGCCAAAGGTCGGCCATGATGTACCAAGGAAGAAATGTGCTGCGGCAAAAGAGAGCGCATCGCCAGCCTCGCCATTAACAGCAAGACTGATCCGTGCCCGCGGGTAAAGGCTCAGCACCTCACTGACCTGCGCTACAGACCAAACAAGGCCTGTGGTTTCCGCAAGAAATTCAGCAGCAGAGCAGAGTTGGCTTTCAGACGGTTGCGCGTCACGGTTCTTGAGATAGTCAGCTACGCCTTCGCGCTGCATGCGGAACCAGTAGTGAAGCCCGTCTTCGAGCTTGCCATCCTCTTTCTGAGCAAAACGCAGCGCTGTTTCTGGTGATGCAATGAACATAGTGATTTCCTAGACGTTGAGGCTTGCAGGCGAGTCGGCAAGCTTGAACCGATAGGAGACAATCGGCCCATGATTCACACCACCCCAAAACGTTGTCCCGGCCGATTTTTGATCCGGCACTACGAACGTGCGAAGGAACAGGGTTAGCTCTTTGGCCATGTCCAGCAACCAAGTCGGCTCGTACTCGGGTTCGGGTCGATCTGCACCGCCAAAAAGCAGATAGATGCGTTGCTGCGAAACCATCCATGCAACTCCCACATTTTTGTGGTCGCCAAGATAGTGCAGGCACGCGAGTTCGAACGCTTCACCCTCGGCTGCGCCTAGGCCGTCATTCAAAGCATGCCGGTATTCGGAAAGCATGACCTCTGCCTTCGCCTGAGCATCACTCAAAGGGCTTTTGCCTTTGCCACTGGATCGCGACTCCGCGCCAATGACGAATGTACCTACTGGAGTATTTTTCATCGTGGTTTCCTATGAGTTAGGCACGCTTACGCCATGCCTGCCGAGCGCGCTGCAGGTCGATCATCAGGCGGTCAATGTGACCATCTGGTAGCAGCTGCTCGTCGCGAAGGGCGGACAGATACCCCATTGCCTCGGACTCGAAGTGGTCAGCATCCCGCTCGGTCAACGCACCTACGACACGCCCTACCCGCTCTTGGGCACGCTGAAGGGTCACCTCAAGTTGAGAGTTTCCAGCCATTCAGCACCTCCGTTACCATCGTTGTTTTTCCTATTCGTGGCCGGCGGCGCTGGCATTTGCTTTAGCCAACTCTTCCGCTTCGCGCTGGGCGTTGTATTTCTGGATGGCAGTGATGGTTCTATCCAGCGCCGCCAGTGCCCAATCGGGGCATGGCCTTTTCGACTTCGCGTCTTCCTTTGCCACCCACGACCTCACGGCGCGCACCGAGCATGGCCGTTTAGTAGCGAACGCCACCAGTTCTGCGGCCTTGTCTTGTGTGATTGAATGCTGTTCCAGCAGCAACCGGAAGCGGGCACGGTTATCCATGGTGCTCCATTCGTTTAGGCACTTGTGCCTATTCAAGAATTAGGCACAAGTGCCTAAGCTGACAATCAGATATCCCGAAGTCGCTACGTTCGCCTATGCTCGTCTTTCCTAAGCAGCGGCGCTGTGCGCGAGGCGACTGGCCCGCAGCGCGAGTTTGCAATGGTAGTCAGCTCCTGTGCAGCTGGTCTCCAGACGAACCACCTCGGCCAGCGTCACGCTGTGATTGCCGGCGCTATGGATGGCCCGGGTCAACTGCTCGCACATGCGTACAGCGTAACGAGGCACTTTGTGCTCCGGGTGCCGCTCAAGATTCTCTCGTGATGCCCGGCGCTCGGCCAGGGCGAGTCGGATGATCTCGGCGAACGGTTCGTACTGGCTATGGATGGGCATGGCTGTCTCCTTCATTTCAGCCCGAAATGTCGCTTCAGCTCGTTGATGCGAGTAGCCCGCCGGTGATGTGCATCGGCAGTAACCTGGTCTGCCTGGATCACCCCATGAGCGACGGCCGCGGTGTATTGCTCGTCTTGGATCACAAGATTCAATAGCTCCTGGAGCTGACTCCGCACTTCGTCGAATATGGCCATCCAGATTTCCTATCCATTTTCCTACTTGATCTGAGACAGAGCGGCGGCTTGAACTAGCGCTTCGTATGCGAGGCGGGCGCTGGCTAGCTCCGCGGCTGCGGAACTCATCCCAGCCGGCTGCGCTACCAGAAGCGCCTTGATCGCATTGTTCAAACGATCCCAAGCGCTGAGCATCTCTGCGTTCATTTCGTTTTCCTTACTCAAAGAGTGCCTGCACACGGGCCAGCACTTCGTCCATTACGACCTCGGGCACCGCCTCCACGCGCTTGGCGCCGCGAGCCTCAAGGTCAACCGTGCGAATCTGGTTGCACAGCACCACACCTTGAGTTTCGGTGCCGCTTCCGCTCAAGGTCACGGCGAAACCGGCGTACCGGGCGAAGTCGCCCCCTTGGGTGATCGGTGCGATCACTGCCAGCCCGGTGGCGTTGTAGGCCGCTGGAGTCAGTACCAACGCTGGGCGAAAATCGCCCTGCTGCTCTCGCCCCTCGGTGGGGTTCAGGTTCACCCGCACAATGTCGCCACGGTTGAATTTGGCTCGCTTCACGCTTCACGACCTACCGGCTTCATGGCATTCCAACCCGCAAGCTCTGCCGGCTCCGGCGCGGACAAGTCGCACTGCTGCATCAGGTCCGCCAACTGATAACGCGGCTTGGCTTTCGCCGGCTTGAGCGTCATAACCTCGGCAGACACGTCCAATTTCAGAACGTCGCCGCTGACCAACTTCATGAGCTTGAGCACGGTAGCCGGCAGACGAATCGCCGCACTGTTGCCCCACTGCTGAACTTTGACTTCCATAAGCACCTCCGTAATGTATAGCCATTGTAGATACTTGCCACTCTATGCGCAAGCACCAATGTAGAAACATAGTTTCTACAAAGCTACTTCAAAGGCTCGCCGTATAGTGTCCGCATTTATCGCCAGGTAAGGCTTGCTGTGGTCGAGCTGGGCATGCCCGAGAATCGTTTGAACAATGTCCACATCGCCAGTCGCAGCCAGCACCGTGGCGGCCAGCGTGCGCCGAACGCTGTGCGATGAATCATGCTTGATACCCGCTTGCCGGTAGATGCGGCTGAACGTCTGTTGCAGCGCGTCACAGGCCCGGTACACCTCCGCCCCGCCTTCCAAGATCCGATGCTTGAACGCCAGTTCAAATGCCTGACCCTTGTGGGTAAGAATCAGTTTCGAATCAGGGCGTAACCCTCGATATTCGGCGGCACCCGAAAGTCCCCAGCGGCGCCTTTGGCGCAGCGCAAGCCATTGCTCCAGAGCGACCAGGCACCGGGGATGCGTCAGGTACACTTTGCGCGCACGGCAGCCCTTCGTGATCGAGGGTCGCAAGTACAGTTCGGGCCGGACAGCCCCGCTTGGAAAGAGCACGTCGGCGACCTCCAGCTGGGCCAGCTCGGTGACCCTCACGCCTGTGGTGTGGGTGATCCAGACCAGCAACACGTCACGCTCTGGCATACGGCCAGATACGGACGCTACTCGTACCAAATGTTTGAACTGTCCAGGGCGAAGGGATGCAGCACGACGGGGATTCATGGCAGGACTCTCTGTTGGGATTGAACGCGGATCGGGATCGATCCTTAGAGAGTCGGCAATAGGCCTCCTAGGAAGCCTATCACTACCGATTTCGCAGTGTTCACGGAAAATGTCGTAGGCAGTCGCAGCTATTGCCAGTAAAACCTAGTCCGGCCGCATTAATTGTCGCGGACAGTCGCAGCTATTTCGAAAACCGAGTGCCGCAGATTTAGAACTTCGCGAGTGCTGTGTCGCATTTATTTCGGCAACCGACACCTGGCGTTATCGGAGGTAGTTGCATTTTCAAATATGCCTATACCCTGGAAATGAACGCTATGAGGGTTGAAAAATGGCAGCTATTCAGGGAGGCTGGCGAGAGCCTCTTCCGCCCCTCTTGCAGGGTGCGCAGCTATTACTGTCGGAGCGCAAAATCGCCACCGATGTACCCGTACCGCTCCACGGGCAGGTCGACCAGGTATTCCTCGCCCGCGGCTGGTTGATCCTGGTAGACACGAAGCGGCGCAAGCAGGCTCGCGTTTTCGCCAAAGACGTGGTTCAGCTGAGCGTCTACGCCACGATCCTTGCGCGGCAAGCGAGCGTATTCGCAGGGCAGAACTATCCTGTCGCCAGTACCGCCTTTATCCGGTGCGTCACGCCTCACGGCACAACCTACATTGAGGTCAGCCTGCTTTCGACGCGGGAGGTCATCGCGCTGTGGAATCGGTATTGGATGCTGCGTCGCGAAGGTCTAGCAGCCAGGCCTACTTGCCCTCAGCCTCCGGTATGCGCGGGGTGCAGCAAGAAAACCCAGTGTCCGAGGGGAAAGGGGCTAGGTAGCTCAGCCTAACCGCTGTGCAGCTCGTTCGTATCGCGGATGCTCAGTGGGCGGCGGCTTGAGCTGCAGGCTTGCCGCCGGCCACTGCTATCAGCTCATTGCCACTTTCCGTACCTGGCTGGGACAGATGGGCCGCAGCCTGGGCAGACAACTCCAGGAACGCCTGGTACTCGGCCGTGGATAGATGAAGGGCAACGCGGTCATTCTGCGGGTCTGGCACGGCATTCGCGCGAAACTGCTGGGCCAGCCCCGCGATGTGATGCGTGAGTTCAGTGACGAACTTCTTACCAAACCGACGGGTTGGCACCTGCAGGTGGCGACTGGTGATAGGGATTTCGGGCGCAGCGGCAGGTGTTTGCACGGTCTTGGCTGCTGGCTTTGTCGCACTATCGGCCTCGATTAACGCCTGCCATTCGAGGCGCGCGCGCTCCTGCGCCTGCAGCAGTACTTCTTCGGTTTGCTCACCGTACCGGCGCCAGACGTCGAGGGCGAGGTGAGGCTTCACTACCCGATCCGCAATCATTCGCTGCACCGCGCTAGGCATACGAAGCAGGGCGACGGCGTCTCGCACATGAACCGCGGTCTTGCCGATTTCGGTGGCTACCTCCGCGGTGGACCAGCGTTCGTCCAGCAGCCGTTGATAGCCTTGCGCACGCTCGATGGGTGTCAGGCTGAGATGGTCATCGGAGTTGAGCAGGTGCACCGTCGATCGGGCTCCGCGTTCGCGAACTTCGATCACCGCGACACGCCTGATCATCGCGCCCTGTTCTCTTGCGATAAGCGCAGCGCGCAGTCGGCAGCCGCCTTTTCGCAGGAAGCAGCGGCCCCCTTTTACCTCTACCCTGATCGGCTCCATCTGCTTGCACGCGTGCCACGCCTTGACCAGCTTGGCGATGTGCGCCTGAACCCGCGGCTCCTCGTAATTCCGGAGAGCAAAGCCTGGCTCCTCCTCGATCAGGGCCGGATCCAGCCATTTCAGCTGGGTCGATCCCACCGCGTTGGGCGTCTCTGCTTCGATTTTTTCGCAGAAACTTTCCAAGTTTTCGATACCCGGATCCGCCGGTTCAAACTCTTCCTCGAGATAGGTCATCACTTGCTCCCCGTGCGTGCAGCGCGCCGTGCTTTGATCTGGCGATAGGCATATTGGAAAACGAAACCGGAGATAAATTGAGCGACGATCACTGTCGCGACGGTGGAATCATTGTCGCCATAGGGCAGGCTGAGCAGGTAACAGGTGCCTGGTATGGCCACCGCCGCAAAGCCCAACAGGAACATCCCAGCGTCCGCGCGCGTACTCTTCAATTTTCCGATCTCACTCTGTATCTACCCGCATACCCTATCCCGCATTGTTGGAATGCAAGCTGCCAATCCCGCCCTTTTTGGGCGTGAACTCGAGCCTACCCAGGCACCTGGGTATTTAGGCTCTCCTGAACTGTTCAGGGAGAGTCCCGATGCGTTTCTCGAAAATCGTCTTCGCAGCGTTCGCCGCCCTCGCGGCTTCCTGCACGAGCCAGTCGAAGACTGAAGGTGTACAGCCGCTGCCGACCACCTACGTTCCGGTCCGTCTCGCCCACGAGTTCTATAGCAGCTGGGGGCACGACGGGCGCGGTGGCGCGGCGCTGCGTAAGCCGGCCTATCAGCATGTGATGGGCAGCGAAGAGATGGTCATGACCACCCATGGCAATTATCTCGCGCTGCAGAACCCCAACCAGGCGACTGGTACGGGCAGCAGCGTGCTGGTCACTGCCGTCAACAGCGGTGTGAACCGGGCGATCGACCAGGCGCTTACCGTCGTGCCGCCACCCTCTACGCCCATCTCTAAGCCTGTCTCCCCGGCGACCGAGGCAGAATATCTGGTTGCCTACCGGAAATTCTGCGCCGGCGCCGGTATGGCGCTTACCGAGCGAGAGTGGGAGCTGGTAGCTAAGGGTGGGCCCCACGGAGTGCCGCCGTCATTGCGTGGAAAATGCATGCGCGGCAAATAGCGCCTAGGTACTGCGTCTGGCCGGGAGATTCCCGGCTATCGGCTGAAGAAGAACGTATAGAGAGGGGTGCCGTAGCTCCACACCCCGATCATCACCCCAAGCGCTATGCTCCCGGCGGCAGCGATTGTCAGCAGCGTTGGCGAGATTCCAAGCACCTGCTGGAGGTTCGATAGCACCGAATTAAGGCCTTTGGTACCAAGTGCAGCTACTGGCGCTTCGCCGGGTCGATCCGTGGTGCGCGAAGGCGACCTGCTATGGGTTACCTTGACCAAATCAGCGATGTCCCCAAGGGTTTGGGTGCCGGCGGCAATGCTCTGATGGGCCGCGCGGAGTGAGTCGTCGTCGAGGGTTGAGGCGCGGCGACGTCGGGCGGAAGCTCTGGTGCGATCGTTCATGGCAAGACTCATGCTGACTGAGCCTTGAGCCTATTGGAACGCTGACTGGCCTTGGCCTGCTATCCGCGCCGTCAATGGGCTGCAATTGGCAACTCGACAGCGAAGCTCGGCCGCATGATGCCTTCAGACCGGAGATCATCATGCGTTTTTGGAAAAGACTTTTCGCGCCTAAGGCGATTGCCGCTCAGCCGCTGCTTAGCATCCGCGACATCCAGGAGCTGGATGTCAGCGCTCCGGAGATCCAGCAGTTCATCCAGGCCGGCGATGAGGCGCTGCTACGGTACCCGCCGTTCCAACGAGGATGGCCAGCCAGAATACCGGGCGCCCAGCTCCTCAAGCCCCACAGGGCGACAATGCAGAAACTCGCCAGCGGCGTTCGCATGCCCGCCGGTAGCTTCGATCGGATGCTTCTTCCCGTATTTGAATCGTTCGCGGACTTCGTCCACCTGCTGCCGGCTTCGCAATCTCATCACCACCGAGGCCCGGGCGGCTTGCTTGCCCATTCGCTTGAGGTGGCGATGTTCGCCTTCAACAGCTGCAAGTGCACTGCTTTCGATTACTCGCTTTTTCCCGCTCAGCGCCTCGTGCGGGAGAACCGCTGGTACGTGGCGGCGGTCATCGCGGCGCTGATGCACGATCTTGGGAAAGTGCTCAGTGACGTCGTCGTCGCTGACGAACGTGGCGATCGCCGCTGGGATCCGATGGGCCCACCTATACCCGCCTGGGCACAGGCGAACGGAATTGATCGCTACTACCTGACCTGGAACCCGGATAGGCATGACGTCCACCGGGACCTATCGGCCACCCTAATCGCACGGTTCCTTCCCCAGGAGCTGCTCGTTTGGTTGCGCGAGAGCGGGCCGGACATCTACAGCGAAATGGTCAATGCCATGTCCGGCCGCGACGATAGCAAACGGCTCGCTACCATCGTCGCTGGCGCAGACTCGAAATCCGTCGAGTTGGATATGCAGAAGCACGGCGGCGACGCATCACGTCAGTTCGGCATGGGCACCGGCGTACCCATTCCCGCCTTCGTCCTGGACACCATGATTCACTTCCTGGGCCAGAAGGATTGGCTCGTGAACGAACCTGGTCACCGGGTATGGGTGTTGGGCGGCCACGTCTTCGTCGTTTGGCCTCAGGCGTCCACTGAGATC
The DNA here is from genome assembly GCF_029959585.1 of Pseudomonas sp. PS02302. Classification (NCBI taxonomy): domain Bacteria; kingdom Pseudomonadati; phylum Pseudomonadota; class Gammaproteobacteria; order Pseudomonadales; family Pseudomonadaceae; genus Pseudomonas; species Pseudomonas sp. PS02302. The sequence continues at coordinate 119,490 of NZ_JASCON010000003.1, read as the reverse complement.
GCTGAGTATCTGCAGACGCAGGGCGTAAAGGCCATCCCTCGCAGTGCCGACGTTCTAGGTGGCATTCTGCTTGATCACAAGGTCGTCGAGGCGGCGGCAGACGGCTCGATTTACTGGCCCGTCAAAGTCGACAAGATCAACGTCGGCCGCGACAAGCCCATCGTCTTGAAGTGCATCAAGCTCACGAATCCTGAAGCGCTGTTCCGCTTCGATGGCATTCCCGCATCGACCGCCGGCACCGTGGGAGCGGCGCCCAGTGAGATCAGGTATGAGTTCCCGGGACAGACCGGTGCTGGTGCAGTTCTGGGTCCGGTGCAGGAGGATGATTCCCATCAGGTCGGCGCCGACTCACCGATGCAAGGAAGCGCTGCAGCTCCTGCCGCTGCTCCCAAGGCAAATGTCAGTCCCGCTAAAACGCCGGAGATTGTGCCGGCCAAGAAGGCGGACGTTGCGCAGAAAAACCAGGTAGCGCCGAAGGCAGCGGTTGTCCTCGAGCCCGCTGCCTCAGGCGGCCTGAAGATCAATGTCGGTCACTCCACTGGACAGCCGCATCTGCAAATTGCAGGCGTGCGTATCGAGTCTCCAGGCGGAAAGGTGAGCGCAACGGGGAAGAAGCTGAAAGGAAAAGAGGCAGCTGAGCAAGCTCGATCCGCGTCGAGTTCGACTACGGACGCAAAACGCGAAATGGCCGGCTCCCCAGATCGAGCTGGAACGCAAGCGGACCTGCAGGCTACCGCTTCGGCCGCCAGGGCGGTGGTAGAGGCCACTCCCGCTAAGATTGGGCCTGCACAGGATGAGGCGCCGGCCGTCCGCTACGGAGACGGCGTCTATGCGGCGGACTATGGAGACATCGATGACGAAGTCCTTCAGTTGGTCGGAATGGACATTCCTGACCGCCAGCTGCAAGGTTCCGGCGCTCCAGTGCAGACGAGCCAAGCAGTCGAAGAGGTATCACCGCTCGACCTGGTGCGTTTCAAGGATCGAATCGCTGATCGCCAGGCTGCCTCGCCGGCGGTGGCCGGTTTGACGATACCCAATGAGCTTATCGCGGCCGATGAGTTTTCCTTCGATCGCCTGCTCAAGAATGCCGCCGCCGCGGGTCTGAGCGATGTACCAGCTGGCTCACCGCTAGCGGTGCAGCTACCTAAGGAGATCGCTAGGGAGACTTTCGGAAACCAATCTGAGCGGGTCGTGGCCGATGCTTTCGCGCACAAAACCACCCCTCGAAAGGTGCAATCGCCAGAGGCGAATGCATCGGCGAAAGAATCTTTCGTGTCGCCAGCTGAAACCCCGGGCGGAGAAGAGGAGCCGGATCCGGATCACCTTGCCGCACCCCTGCAAGGGGCCTTGCGGGCACCCAGCGCTGCGGTGACGAAAGATTCTTTCGCTACCAACGACAACGGCATTGCCTTAGTGGAACAGGACTTCAGGAGCGAGGACGCGCCTGCGGCCCGCGAGAGGGCCACCGACTACGGAGCGAGCGCAGCAAAGGAGCAGAACGCACCATCACGTCATCAAGCTAATGGCCGCCCTGGCCTGAGCCGATCGGCCGCGCGAGAGCCTTCTACGACGATCATGGCTGCAGACGCACAGCCGGAGTCACGTCATCGAGGAGGCAAGGAGCGGGCTGAGGTAACGTCATCAACCCCGGCTGCCTCAACACGCAAAACCACGGATCAGCCGGCGGGTTCGCGCGGATCGACCGATCGCGCCGCGCCTGTCCCTACCACCTCCGTCGCGCCCAACAATACGATCCGGATCAGCAGCGGTGCTCAAGAGCAAGGATCCATCACTATTGGCCAGCCACGCCGACGGCAAGAGCCGGCAGAGCCGCCGAAGCGCGTTAAGGACTCACCGGTGGTCGCCAATGACGCTGCCACTCTGGGGGGCCGGGTATCCGCCGCTGAGAGCGAGGCCTATCTGGCCCTGTGGCCGACACTTGCGCAAAAGCTACGGTGGTATGCGATACCCGAAAACCACGCATCTCTTGCGCAGCAGCACGGCAAACCGTTCTGTGTGCATAGTCCCGAGGCGTTTACCCCTGAGGACCGGTCCGCCTTGCTCGACGCGAACTGGCTGTTCGACGACTTCACCGGCACTTTCACCGGTCTGCACCGTAAAGGCTTTCTCCTCTCACCCTATCTCGGTTCCATCTTGGAACTGCTGACTCTAGGTCGGTATCGGCAGTCAGCCTTCCAGGCGCGTGATGAGGGGGAATCGGCAATGCTCCGGTCGCTGGCTGAGGAAGTCATCCGCAGGTGCCCGTCCAAGCTACAGGAGGGTAAACGCCTGGTGCAGATATCGATGCGGCGCCTGACTCAGCTGAGCACGGCGTTCCAGGTCGACGAACCAACCCTCAAAAGGGCGCTAATTGCGCACTATCCCTACTTGCTCATCGGAAACAATCACGTCATTGACCTGACCGAGTGATTCCGATGAGTGAGTGGACGTACGAAATGCCCTGGCGGCCGAATTTCGAGGCCATCGAAATTGCCGGCTGGGTGTTGGGGATGGCGGGCACCTGTGCCGTGCACCTCACCACCAATCTGCCTGCTCAACCCTTCTACCTGTCCCTCGGCATCATGGGCGGCTTTGCGCTTCGGCGTGTCCCTGCTGCCCTGCACCTCCACCGGATTCGCCAGGGGTTGCGAGCGCAGCAGGCGACGCTGATGGGGCAGGACGAGCTCATCGAGCAGATGCTCAAGCATCGCGACAAGATGTACATCGGTGTCGGCTTCAAATGGACTCAACGCGAAGGTCAGCAGGTATTCGAGCTGCTCAAGCGAGACATCACGAAGCTCATGCCGCCTGTACCGGAAGGATTTATGGGCTCGCCGTGGATCCATGGCATCTCCCTTCAGCGCGATGTGCCGATTGGCTACAAGGATTCCCTTGCCTCCCTGCATACGCTGATCGTCGGCACTACCGGTAGCGGAAAGACCCGCCTCTTCGACCTGCTGATCAGCCAGGCCATTTTGCGTGGCGAGTCGGTGATCATCCTTGATCCGAAGGGCGACAAGGAGATGTCGGAGAACGCGCGCCGTGCCTGCGAGCTCGCCGGGGATGTCAGTCGCTACAAGCACTTCCACCCGGCGTTCCCAGATACCTGCGTGCGTATCTCACCGACGCAGAACTTTGGTCGTGCAACCGAACTGGCATCGCGCATCGCTGCGCTGACTGATGGTGAGGGTCCGTTCCAGGCATTCGCGCAGATGGCCGTGAACAACGTCATCCAGGCGATGCTGTTCTGCGACATCTTCCCAACCCTGGTCCAGATTCGCCGGGCGCTCGAGGGTGGCCTTGCATCCCTGGTCATCCAGGCGGTCACGGCTTACGGCAAGTCAGTCCATCCGGCTTTCGACGCGTTCGCCGCCGCGGCTGCCAACCAGTCGAAAACCGACGAGGCCAAAGCAAAGGCGCTGATCACGGTCTACCGCAGAGAAATCGTGCCGCTTAAGCCGAATTCCGATCTGGAGGGCATCCTGTCCATGTTCGAGCATGACCGGGATCACTTCGGAAAGATGATCGCGACGCTGCTGCCGGTGCTCAACATGCTCACGGCAGGCCACATGGGGCCGATCCTTTCGCCGCTGAAGGATGATAGCGGCGATACCCGCGAGATCACTGACTCCAAGACAATCATCGAGAACAACCAGGTGCTGTATCTGGGCCTCGACTCCCTGTCCGACTCGATGGTCGGGTCCGCGCTCGGTTCGATCTTCCTGGCTGACTTGGCCGCCGTCGCCGGACAGCGCTACAACCTCAAAAGCGGCGAAGAGCTCAAGGCCGCTCCGGTCAATATCTTCTGCGACGAGGCGGCGGAGATCGTCAACGACCAGTTGGTACAGCTGCTGAACAAGGGCCGCGGTGCCGGCATGCGTATCTACGTCGCCACGCAGACCATCGCTGACTTCGAAGCGCGAATGGGGTCACCGGCGAAGGCGCGCCAGGTCCTCGGCAATACCAACCATGTGATCGCGCTGCGAATTACCGACCAGGACACCCAGAAGTACATCGCCGAGAAAATTCCGCCTACCTACTACAAGTACGTCATGCGTACCCAGGGCAACTCCACCAAGGACGACCCGCACATGCACTCTCTGAACGTCGGAGAGCGCCTGATGGACGAGGAGGGCGAGCTGTTTCCAGCGCAGCTCTTCGGCCAGCTGCCAGATCTCGAATTTCTCGCGATCCTCGCCGGCGGCCAGATCCAGAAAGGGCGCATTCCGGTGCTCACCAAACCCAAGAACTTTGAAAAGGCAGTGGCGCGTGCTCGCCTGCTTACGAAAGAGGCCGCTTGATCATGCGTACCCGCTTTGAATCCTTATCTCGACTGCTCGGTAGCGACACCAGAACCAAAGGCCTGCTCAATCTCTTGGAGGCCGACTGGCCAACAGCACTCCAGGTGGTGCCGGCTGCGTTCAAAGTCGTCGAATCAGAGAGCTGCGCGCCTTGCTGTCGAGACCTGCTTACTGAGGCGCTTCGATCCTACAAGTCTGCTTTAGGTCGGCCGGACCAGGAGCGCCTGGTTGCCTTCATGGATCCGTTCCTCGATGGACTGGCCGAAATGCTGGAAAGGGAACCTGCGCCGACCGCAGCGGTGGTCGACATGCAGAACAGCCTGCTCATTGAAGTCGAGAAGGAGAGTGGCGCCTCGGTCAGGGCCCGGCTTGAAGCAATGCTTCTTCCGGCAGACACGTCCATAGGGCTGGTGTGGCGCAGCATCCAAGGAGCCGAGCATGGCTGACATCGAAGAGCGGATGCCGGCCGGGTTCTGGCTCTCCCTCGCGTTCGTATGCATCGAGATCCTGCTCATCGTGTGCGTCGTTCCCAATGCATTCATCGACGCTGCGATCCTGAAAGAGCAGGACTGGGGTGAGGCGTTGATGGGCAAAGCCGCCAGCGACCAGCTGATCGAAGATACCGGACGGCTGTACAGCACGATCCATCTGGAGTCCGGACTGAATGCGACGGTGCGTGATTTCTTCCTGGGGGGCAAACAAACGCCAGGCTGGGAAAAGCTCGAGAGTCAGTGGGGAACGTTCATCGCCGGCCGCGGCGACGCTGTCCTCAAGGTCTGCTACCACATCTACTATCGAAGCCTGCTGCTGATGATGTGGCTGCCCTACATGCTTGTGATTCTGCTGCCGGCGATCCTCGGCGGGTACATGGCCTGGAACATCAAGCGCTACACCTTCGCCCATTCCTCGCCGTTTTTGAACACCTACAGCTCGAGGATCATCTCGTGGGTGGTCATGGCGCTAGGCCTGTCGTTTATCGCACCGCTGCCGATTCCGCCAATGATCGTTCCGCTCGTGGTCATCCTGCTCATTCCGATCGCTGCAAGCTTGTTGATAGGCAACCTGCCCAAACGGCTTTGACGCCGACAAACGCCCGGCACCCGCCGGGCGTTTCTATTTTCGTACTGCCGCTCTATCGCTCAACCACCAGGGGTTCGATCCCGTAGACGGCGTGGATTGCCCACACACAAACCTCGTGCCTGAGCACCATGGCTATACCAGCTGAGGTGCCCTATGAGCTCAAGACTTCCCATCATCCTTTCCTGCGTAGCGATCACGTTAGCTATCGCTGCCGCCGTCTTCTGCGGCCGGGCGATTCGTGATCAGCAACACCTGGTCAACCAGCTCAACGACCAGGTCGCGAAGATCCAGCCGTATGCATTCTCGCGTACCGAACTCGATTCGCTCCTTTCTCGCCGCCGAGAAGAGTCTGCCCCGGCGCCCACGCCTGTGCCCACGGCACCGGCGGTACCGAGCAAGAGCCAAAGCGTTCCGATCACCGGCGACCGTCGCTATGGCGACGCCACCGCTCAATTCAGCCTGATTGAGTACTCGGACTTCGAGTGCCCTTACTGCAAGCAATATTTCGCAGTACCCAAGGCTGTTGTCGACAGTTCGCGGGGCAACGCGGCCGTGGTGTTCAAGCATGTCCCGATCCATGGCGAGGCGTCGCGCAGGGAGGCGTTCGCCGCAGAGTGCGCGGCGGCCCAGGGTGGCAACGATGCGTTCTACCGCATGGCCGGCGCCATCTTCAGTTCGACCGCAGGTAACGGTACCGGGACCGAAAAGCCGCTCGCAGTAATCGCCTCCAGCATCGGCCTGGACGGCGCGGCCCTTTCGCGCTGCATCGACAACCAGGAGCCGCTGCAGAAGGTGAAGGCGGACTTCCGTGAGGCGGTAGAGCTGGGCATCAAGGAAACACCGACCACCATCGTTCGCCATAACCCGAGCAATAGACAAGTAGTTCTTTCTGGCGCCAAGGGGCCCGAAGACATTCTTCGCGCCATGGCGAAACTCGTTCAAGGCAATGGAGCCGCACAATAATGCAGCCAATCGATATCCCCCAATACGTTGATGATCCGCCGCACCTGTTGTTTTGGCAGGCAGATGAAGTTGCTCCCATTGGGATCGGTCTCGTATTCGGTATGTTCACTGGATATGCCGCGGTCTGCACGATAGCGGGCTTCTTGCTGACTCGTTGGTACCGAAAGTACCGCGATGATCACCCCGATGGCTTTATGGTGCACATGATCTATTGGTTCACGGGATATTCCGGTGCAAAGGCGCGCACTATCCCTAATCCATTCATCCGCGAATTCAACTGAGGTCGCCATGCTGTACGGCAAATTCAAAAACACCTATCGCGGGACCATGTCGGAGAACGCCTTTCTTCGCAAGATTATCGTCGCTCTGATCCTGGTGGAGGTACTGACCGTCATCGGTTGGCTGCGCAAAAGTACCGTCGTTGACATGCAGCCGCCGACGCTTGCTGAGCGTGCCTGGGTCGATCAAGACCGCGCATCGGATAGCTACGTCAGCGCTTGGGCACTCTACATTGCCGATCGACTTGGCAACGTTAATCCAAAGTCTGCCGAGATCATTAAGGCGACGCTCGAGCCATTACTTGCCAACGATATTTATCAGGACGTGCTTAACAAGATTGATAGCCAGGTTCGCCAGATTCGCCAAGATCGGGTGACGCTGGAGTTTGAGCCGCGCCAAGTCCTGCAAGATAAGCAGGATGCGACCAAGTACTTCATCGTGGGCAAGTCCAAGATGACCGGCCCGAGCGGCCAGCCTAAGCAACTCGATATGACTTATGAGATTGAGTTGAAGATCAAAAATTATAAGCCGGTCATTGCCTACCTCTCTGTGTATGAAGGTGCGCCGCGTACCGAAGAAGTTAGAAACCGCGAGGCTAAGGCCGCAGACACTCGCAAGCGTTTGGAGCAGCAGCGCAATGAAAACTAATATCCAAACCCTCACGCTGATCGGCGTCGCGCTGTTTTCTTCAGCATCGATCGCCAACGCTCGTGAGCTCAACATCCCGCAAACCCCTGTGGCCGAGTCGCGCACTCAGGAAATCCCCGCGGTGCCCGGCCGTGATGTCGACCCTGCCGACTACGGCCTGCAGGAAGCTGACGAGCAGGTGGCGCGCCAGGCTCTGGCTGAGCAGCAGCAGAAGACGCTACCGAGCGCCGCGGCCGCGCAGCCTGCTGTTGCGCCCGCTGCACCCGCATCCACTCCAACGGTGGCCTCCAGTACCGAGCAGAAGCAGGACCAGGTCAAGGCAGCGCCCGCGAAGGCGTCTACCGACCTGGTTCATGTCGCCGGTGGCGGCCGTGATCTTCCCGCGGTCCCGGCCTCGGTCGCCAAAACCTCTGGCGCGCCCGAGGCCGCCGCGCCGCCGGTGAGCTCGCGCCAGGATGTGGTGGTGCAGCCAGGCGTCAACACGATCATCCCTGCGGCGCTGTATCACCTGAACCGCATCGTCACGCCGTTCGAAAATCCGATTGTCCAGACCACTTCTCAGGCAACCATTAAGCAAAAGGGCAACGTGATCTACGTGTCGACCGGTAGCGAGAGCCCGGTGACGATGTACATCACCCCCAAGGACGACGAATCGGTGGCCATCAGCTTGACGCTCGCGCCTCGCAGGGTGCCGCCCATCGAGGCCAATCTGATCATCGGCCAGGTGCCTGGGAGCACCAGTGCGTCCAGCGCCGGTGGCTTCGGTTACGGATCGCGCTACAGCGGGCAGGCCAAGAAGTGGGAGGAGGGCCAGCCCTACATGGAGACCATCAAAGGCATCATGCGCGCCCTAGCCCTGGGCGGTATCCCTAAGGGCTATTCGATGGCCAAGCTGCAGAGCGGCGAGAAGCTTCCCGCCTGCTATCAGCAGGGCCTGAACTTCGACTTCAGCCGGGCCCAGGTGATCATGGGCCACAACTTCCGCGTCCTGGTGGGCGTCGCCCAGAACAACGGCCGCGCGCCGATCATGTTTGATGAGACCAGCTGCACCCATCCCTCGCTGGCGGCTGCCGCCGCCTGGCCGCGCAACATGCTCGAGGCCGGTGAAAAGACCGAGGTTTACATCGTCACCCGTGTGGGCGAGGCGCCGGCGGAAGATTCGTCCCGCCCGAGCCTGCTGAACTGAGGAAGGCACCATGATCAAGCAAACATGGGCCAACCTGAGCCCGCAGAAAAAGAAGTGGACCGTCATCGGTGTGGCGATTGGAGGCGTGCTGTTGTTCGTCTGGGGCCTGAGCAGCCTGGGTGGCGAGGGACCGCGCAAGACCAACGCCAAGCCGACGATCACCAACGTACTGACTGACGCGGATCCGCGTGGTGTCGGGTTGGATTCGCTCAACGCCGAGCAGCGGGCGCAGAGCAAGGAGCTCAACGACCTCAAGCTGACGTTGAAGAACCTCATGAATGGGACCCAGGCCCAGCAAGCGACCGCTGCGGGCCTCAAAGAGATTCAGGGGCAAATAGGGGACCTGACGGCAAAGCTTGAGGCAACGCAGGCTGCTCAGCAGAAGGCCGAGCAGGACAACCGCGACCTCAGCAAGCAGCTGCAGGAAGCGCAGTCCAAGGCACCGACGCCTGACAAGGCCGCCGAGCTGGAGCGCAAGGCTGCGCAGCAGCAGACGCAGGCGCAGGAGCGCCAGCGGTATGACCGTACGCTGATGGACCCGAACCGCAACCAGGGCAATTTCTTCGCCAACGCTCCGGCGCCGGAAAAGGAGCCTGAGAAGCCGGGCGCAGCGCCCAAGAAGGAAGAGCCGCCGAAGATCATGTCCTACGGGGATGAGGCACCTGCTGAAGATCCCGATGCCGACGCCAAGGAAGAGGACGTCTACCTGCCGGCCGGCGCCATCCTTTCCGGCGCGATCATCACTGGTATCGACGCGCCCACCGGTAACGGAGCACGGAAAGATCCTTTCCCTGTCCTGCTGCGGGTGAAGAAGGAGGCCGTACTGCCGAACCGCTTCCGCGCAGACGTCCGCGAGTGCTTCCTCATTGCCAGCGCATTCGGCGACCTTTCTTCGGAGCGCGCCTACATGCGGGCCGAGACGATCTCCTGCGTACGTGACGACGGCGGGATCATCGAAAGCGGTATGGACGCCTATGCCTCTGGCGAGGACGGCAAGGCCGGGGTGCGTGGGCGCCTGGTCTCCAAGCAGGGCGCCATCTTGGCTCGCTCGCTGATGGCCGGCTTCATGCAGGGCGTCTCGGACGCATTCAGCGTGCGCCAGGTGCCGAGCATCAGCATCGCCAGCAGCGGCAGCGGTACGAATGGCCGGACGGTATCGCCCGTTTATGAGCAGGCGTTCAACTCCCAGGCCATGCAGGGCGCCATGATCGGCGGTACCGGCAAAGCCCTCGAGCGCATCGCGGACTTTTACCTGGAGATGGCCGAGAACCTCTACCCGGTCATCGAAGTGGACGCTGCCCGGGAGATCGACTTCGTCGTCAAAAAGGGTGTGCAGCTCAAGCTGAAAACGCTGAGCAAGAACAAAACCTGAAGCCAGCGGGAGCGCCCAGCTCCCTTCTATTGAACGCCCTGGAAGGGGGTGAATTACCCCCTTCCAACATCCCTCGCTACGGATACTCAACCTCATGAAAACGAACCTGCGTAAGGCCCTGGGCCTTGCCGCTGCGGCGGCGCTCACCTCGATGATCAGCGGCTGCTCCATGTTGCAGATCGGCTCGTCCGACTACGGCTGTAAGGGCATGCCCGACGGCGTGACCTGTATGTCGGCGCGTGACGTGTACCAACTGACCGAAAACGAGAACTTCCGGCAGATCGTCGACGAGAAGAATGCGCAGAAGGCCGAGGCCGAAAAGCACGGCGGCCACGCCCCGGCGCCGGCGGTGCAGCCGGAAGTAGCGGCCGGCGAGCGCTACGTCGTGCCTCGCCCGGCGCGTGATCCGGTGCCGATCCGCAGCCAGGCCACCGTCATGCGGGTCTGGGTCGCGCCCTGGGAGTCGCAAGCCGGCGACCTGAACGTACCTGGCTTCATTTACACCGAGATCGAACCGCGCCGTTGGGAAGTCGGTACGCCCTCCCTGCGGCCGACGCCTTCGCTGCGTCCGCTTGAATCCCACAAAAAGGCGATCCCCGCCTCGTAACCCCCCCAGCCCTCGTAAGGAGACACAACATGCGCCTGAGCAATCCGGCTAAACCCTTGAGCAACCCGGCCCACCGCGCGCGTCGTCAACGCGACCTGGTGAAGTTCGGCGTCGCCCTGCTGCTCGTCGTGGGCGCATCCAGCGCCATGGCAGGCACCGGCGGTACCGACTTCGACGCCGTCTGGACCACGATCAGTGACTGGATGCAGGGCACCCTCGGCCGCGTGGTCGCCGGCGCCATGGTGCTGGTGGGCATCGTTGGCGGCGTCGTGCGTCAGTCGATCATGGCGTTCGCCACCGGTATCGGCGGCGGGGTCGGCCTGTACAACACCCCGAAGATCATCGAATCGATCATGTCGGCAACCCTGCCGGCCGCCAATGACATGGTGACCAGCGCAGCGCCGCTGCTGCAGATCAACTAGGGAGCCGCCCAGGGCTCACCCCTCTGATAGCCGGCGCATGCCGGCTTTCAGGTATCTGAAACTTGCTCGGGAACCGGCCTGTGAACTGGAAGATTTCGAAGGGACTCGTCGCGCTGCTGTTCGCAGGCCTCGCGCACTACACCAACCAGGTCCAAGCTGCTGAATGCACCGAGTCCAATGCGGTGCTGACGCCTGATTCCCGGGCGGTTTTTGCCGGTGCGCAGATCAAGCTCACCTACAGCGCCACGCGCAACAGCTGCACCTCGGCTGGAAGCTACAGCGTCCCGATCCTGATCGGCGCCGGCACGGGCCAGGAAGCAGGCAAGTGCGGCGGCGTCCGTACCAAGGAGGCCGCCAGCTGCAGTGGTACCGTTACGGCTCCAGCCGGCTTCACCGGCCCGTTGGTGCTTACCGTTGGCGATACGCTCACCGAGGTGATCGTTCAGGCCGCGATCGCGCAGCCGACTGCTCGCGACATCGAAATCTCGGTGGCCGAAGACCAGCCCGCGATCGTGCCGCTCACGTTGGGCGGGGAGGGCGTCACTGCAGAGCAGTTCGAAGTGCTCGATACGCCCGATAGCGCCATTGGCCAGGTCAAGGTTGAGGGCAGCACCCTGACCTTCACCCAGGTGCCCGGGTGGAGCGGCATCGTTGCCTTGCAGTACCGCGGCCGTGATCAGCACGGCACCTACTCCAATACGGCCACCATCCGCATCATCACCACGGGGCGAAACGATCCGCCGGTGGTTATCGCGCAGCCCGTCATCATGACGGAAGACGCGCAAATGACGTTTGAGCCAACGGTGCAGGATCCCGACGCGGTGGACATCTACCGCCTGGTGATCGAAGCACAAGGCAAGGGCGTTGCTGGCGAGGTGCTCGCTGACGGGCACCGCATCAAGCTGACCCCCAAGCCAGACTTCTACGGCCAGGACGTCTTGCGCATCAGCGCTGTGGACGCCGCAGGCGCCAAGAGCGCCATGGTCGAGATCCCAATCACGGTCCAGGGCGTCAACGATGCCCCCGTCGCCCAGCCCATCAGCATCGTGACGGACGAGGACACACCGGGGCGCGCCAAGATCGTCTTCACCGATCCGGATGGCGATGGTCCCTACCAATTTGTCGTGAGCGGCCAGCCGGGCGCGTCGATCGGTGGCTGCGGCCTGGACGGCGACTCCGTGGTCTTCACGCCTGCGCCTGACTGGGACGGCAAGACCACGTGTCAGGTGGCCGTCATCGACGCTGGCAGTGCGGCCTCAGCGCCCGTACCAGTGAGCATCACCGTCACGCCGGTAGCAGACAAGCCAGTGGTCGAGAGCAAGACGGTCACCCTCAACCAGGGCGCTACCAGCAGCTTCACCCTCCAGGTTTCCGACGTAGACGCCAACGACACGGCGACGCTGCGCGCAGTATCTGCGGCAGATCCCGCCTTCGGCAGCGTCAGCTTCACGGGAACGACGGCGAAGGTCTCGCTCAACACCACCTTCGTCGGTACCCGCGAGATTCGCTACGTGGCCAAGGACTCCTTTGGCCTGGACTCGGATGAGGGCGTGATCCTGGTGCGGGTATTACCCGTTGCCCAGGCGCCTGTGGTCGATGCCGCATCTGCCAAGACGGCCATGGAGACGCCGGTCACTGTCGAGTTGACCGCTACCGACCCGAACCACGACGCGCCGCTGACCTTTGCAATTCAGCAGCCTGTCGCTGCGGCAGCAGGAACCGTCAGCCTTGCCGGCAACCTGCTGACGTTCAAGCCAGCGACCGGCTACTTGGGCACCGCCAGCGCCAAGGTCACGGCGGCGGATCCAGGTGGCCTGGTGTCCGCTGCACAGACCATCGCCTTCGAGGTCGTCGGTGACCAGGTCATCGGGACCGATCCAGACAATCCGGACAGCCACACCGTGGTGATCGTCCAGCAACCGGATCCGAGCGTCGGGAAAATCACCACTGAAGGCCTGCGCGTTCGCTTCGTGCCGGTCGACGGCTATGTCGGTACCGCCACCTTCAAGTACAAGCTGCGCGATGCCGCCGGCGCCGAATCGGCTATCAAGGACGGCGCGATCCAGGTCGACAAGACCAACTACGCCCCCAGCGCGGCGAACGCAGCGCTGGTTGCCAACGAGGGCCAGGCCTCCGCGCCCGTCACACCCGAGGTGGTCGATAAAAACCTCTACGACGCGGGCAAACACACCTTCGCGGTGCCCATTCAGGAGATGCGTGGTACCGCTGAGGTGGTGAACAACCAGCTCGTCTACCATGCCCCCTTTGGCTCGAAGGGCACCACCAGCTTCAAATTCATCGCCCGAGATCCTGCCGGTGCCGAGGTCGTGGGGACCGCAACGGTTACCGTCCGCGGTCGTAACGTCGGCCCTACGCGAGTTGGCCTGAGCCTGGTAACAGAAGAGGGCGTCGAGGTATCCGGTACCCCCACGGTGGTCGATCCCAATCCAGGCGATACCTTCACCTTCGCCGTACCGGCCACTTCCGCGGGCGGGACGGTGAAGGTCCTGAATGGCCAGGTCGTCTACATGCCCAAGCCCGGTTGGACCGGGACCGAGAGCTTCCCCATCACCGCGACGGATGCCGGCGGGGAGTCTGGCAAAGGCACCGTGACGGTCGTCGTCAAGCCGCGCAACCTGGCGCCTGAGAGCCTGTCGGGGAGCATCGTGGTGCGTGAGGGTACGGCGAGCGCGCCTTACTACCCGCGCATCGTCGACCGCAACGTGGCTGATGCCGGCCGGCATACGCTCCGGCTCGTGCAGCAGGCCGCCAACGGCGGCTTGGCCATCGTCGAGAACCGGCTCGTCTACACGCCGGCGGCCAGCTTCGTGGGTACGGATTCTGCCGTCATCGAGGCGACCGATCCTGGCGGCCTAACTGTGCAGGGCACCATTGCGCTGCAGGTCGATCGCTTCAATCTGGCGCCGGTCGCAGCAACCCTGCGCATCAGGACGGTCGAGAACGCCGCCTCCGCCGCGACCCTGCCAAAGGTCACCGATGGCAATGCCTGGGATTCCTTCACCTATGAGGTGGTGGAACAGCCTAAGTCGGGAACCGTGGTGGCCACGGCCGCCGGCTACGTGTATACGCCCAACCCGCATTTCGTCGGTAACGACCTGTTCCGGTTCCGGGTGGTGGATAAGGGCGGCGAGTACGTCGAAGCGATGGCTACCGTGGCCGTTGCTCAGCTCAACACCGCGCCGACCGGCCTCACCCCCTCCGTCGTCTATTTCTACGAGGGCGTCGGTGGAAGCCAGCGACTTGTCGCGATCGACGACAACACCTGGGGCTCTCACACCTTCTCCGTGGCCACTCAGCCGGAGCACGGCTACGTGTGGTTCACCGGCGATGAACTCCATTTCAGCACCGACGGCCGCACCGCAACCACTGTCTCTGTCACGGTGACCGATCAGGACGGCGCTGCGGCGACCTTCCCTGTGCGGCTGGCGCCGAGATCCCTCGACGACCCCTTCGACAAGCTGCCGGTCAAGGAGCTGTCCCCAAGCGCATTCAGCACGCCGGCGATCACCAAGGAGTTCACTCACCTGGATGGGCGCCCTGGGCTTGTGATCACAGATCAGCAAGCGCTCTCTGAGCTGGGTACCGACATCATTGCCATGGTCGAGCGCAAGTCGGAGGTTGGCCTGCGCGTCGGCCGCCGGCCGCTGGAGCGCGGCCAGGGTGCGCGCCTGGCAATGGACCGGGTCATGAATGGCTCGCTTGGTGCGGCCGTCGCTGCGCTGCAAAGTGGCGCCGCCGGCCATGGCCGCATCCTGTTGGCGCGTGCCGATTTGACCGGTACCGTCTATGCCGTCCCGTTCGAGGTATGGAAGCTCACGGGGGAGCTCAAGGCGACCCCGTCGACGATCGGCCTGGGACTGGAGTCGGCCCGGATCCAGTTCTCCGCCTCCAACTCGGTGTGCACCAACACCGTCAGGGAAGTCTCGGCGCGCGACAGCAACCCCTACGACAAACCGGTGTGTCTGCTGCAGTTCACCAAGCCGATGCCCGAAGCCAAGGATCTGTCCAGCGACGGTCTGCTGATGCAGCAGGGTTTCGCCGCGGAGGCGGGTACCTATTCCGTCGAAGCAGCTGCCTACATCGTCGACGACAAGGGCGAGAAGAGCCTGCTGGCGACCTATCCCACCCAGGTGAACGTCGTGCCCATGGCGGGCGCCGTGAAGATGACGTCGAAGTACCCGATGGATACCGTCTATGCCCAGGTCCAGGACCTGGACATCGAGTTCGTCCAGAGCGCAGGACCGACGTGCGACCTGACGGTAATCGAGCGCCGGGCAATCACGTCCGCGGCCTCCTATACGACCCGGCCGACTTGCCTGGTCGAATGGACCGAAATCCCGCCAGGCCTTGCCATACGGGAGAACTGGGAAAAGCCAGTGCTGCGCGGCGCGGCGACGATGCTCGGAAGCAACCGGATCGCCTGGAAGCTTTCGTCGTTCACGCCCAGCGGCAAAAAGATCGATCTTGGTACCGACCAGTTCGTCTTCACCGCGAAGCAGCCGACGGCCCCCGTGGTGACGTACAAGGGGGCGCAGCAGCTCGGCGATACTCTCCTGGCGGCGCCTATCAGTGGTGGATACGCCGGCGATGCGACCGTGACCGCGGTTAGCGCGCGGCTGAAGCTTACGCACAACCTGAACCAGGGCGACTCGATCACCGAGGACATCAACCCGGTCAATGGTGACGTCAGCACCCAGTTGCGCAGGATCTACGCCGCGCCGTTTTCGACGCTGTGGCAGCGCCGGCCGCTCGCGGTGGATGTGGCCTATACCGCTCTGCCCAACATCGCTACCCACTCCGATCTCACGGTGCTGTCCGTTCCGGACGCGAACATCATGCCAGTGATCGACAACGAGAACGGCAAGATCCTCTCGACCGATGCGTTGGAAGTTGGCGTGACGATGGGCGATGCCTACGACAGCCAGGTCCCGTACGACAGCGCGACCATGGGCGAGTGGGAGATTCGCCTGGTGCAGCGGCCGGATTGGAACACCGTTGAGGAGATCGCCGGTTGGGTCCGCGCCGACGGGGCTGGCCACGCGGCCTTCGAGGTCCCGGTGGAGAAGCTCGCCGGCAAGAACCTGCGCGTGTATGCCGAAGCACGGGTGGTGTCGCCGGAGCCCGCCTACCAGGAGACCCGCACCTCGCCGCGTCCCTTGAGCATCGTCATCCTCAACGGTGCGGCGCTCGACGGTAGCGTCCGGGCGCTACGCCTCACCGGCGAGGCGCCCATGCGCGTCACGCTCTTCGCTGAGGTGAACAACCGGTCTTGGGCGCGGGACCTGGGCAACGTGCGCTGGGAGATGTCCACCAACGGTGGCGAGTGGCAGACCGTGAGCAATCCGAGCAATGCCCCGCAACGGCTGGCGACGACCCTGCAGAAGGGCAGCTACATGATCAGGGCCGAGCTCACCAACAAGAACAGCGGCGCCAAATCGATGACCCAGGCCATCGAGATCAACGCCTTCAACATCCCCAAGGGATACCTCGCCGGCCCGGGCAACACCTTCGTCGACGCTCAGGCCACCTTCCAGCTCAAGCAGTCGGAAAAGGGCGACGTCATGGATCTGTCCAACATCGAGGCGCAGTGGAGCCTGGATAAGGGGATGACCTGGTTTGCCGGCAATGACAGCTACTCGGTCACCCGTAGCGCCGAGGAGCGCGTTTATGTCTTCTCGCGCGTCCGGTACAAGGACGCGCCTGCAGACGATCCGCTGGCGTGGAAGCTGTTGCGCGGCGGCGTTGCGTTCCGGAAGGTGAAGCCGCCACGCGTGCAGCTGGTCGGTAGCCGCCGGCCGGAAGTGGGCAAGGAGTCGACCTGGGTTGCCCGGCTCGTCATGCCGTACACCAACATGGATCTGAAGGCCTCCGGCGAGTTCATCATGCCGGATGGAACATCGATCGTTCCCGGTACCACGGCGGCGTTCACACCGACCGAAGAGGACGTGACTGACAAGCCGACCTACATCACCTACCGAGCCTGGATCGAGGGCTATCGGGACAAAGGCGGTGAGGGGCTGACGCAGCAGCGACTGACCTACTGGGAGTACGAGTGGCCGAAATGGGAGTTGCAGCCTAGCCTGAGCGCCGCCTATGTCCCGGCCACGCTCACCCTGCGGATGAGGAACCTCGGCCAGTTCAAGGCGCTGGAGAACGTCAAATACGACTGGGAGCTGCCTAAGGTTGACGGCTACACCGTGGCCAACGACACGAACGAGACGCTGCGCATCCTGGAGATGAGCAAGGCCGCAGCCTATCCGTTCAAGGTGCACGTCTCTGATGGCCGCGGCAACTACTCGACGGTCGAGCGTACCGTGACCTTGCTGGATCCACCGCCGTGGACGGTGTCGCTCCGGTGGACGGGCGATAACAACGCGACCCGGGCTCCCCTGAAGGTCCTGGTCATGCCCTCGATCTCGGGCGGCCATCCCAAGGACAAGGTGCTGTCCATGCGCTACACCCTGGGCGGCAAGCAGCTCGACACCAATGGCTCCCGGTATGCGCGAGCAACGTTGGAGAGTGAGGGCGAGTACCAGATCGCTCTGCAGATTGAGACCCAGATGCAGAAGACCGCGGAGAGCGAAGTCGTCATCGATGTGAAGGAAAACCAACCGCCCAAATGCGAGCTCGACGTGAAGGAAAGCTCGTCGTCCTGGCGCGCCAACGCGAACTGCAAGGACCCTGATGGCCGAATCTCTCGGCACCACTGGTTCGTCAACGACGAGAAGCAGGGCCTGAGCGGGTCGGTGATCACCATCTCGAAGCGCACCTACCCGCAGGCGCCGCACATCGTGCTGACCGCTACTGACGACGCCGGTGCGGATTCCGAGCCGGTGGAGTGGTAAGGCTGAGGTACTCATCCGAAGCAGCGAGCTGAGAAGATTCACGCCCACGTAGGGCGTGAATTGGGCACTTGGCCACAGTGCTCATCGATAGCCTGAAAGCATCTGAAATGGAGGTGCTTCCATGCTGCGAAAGATTCTTTCGCTCGCCGTAATCTTCGCGAGCGTCACCGGTGCCGGCCATGTGGTCGCCGAAACAGCGACTACGCCGTTGCCCATCAACGGCATGGTTGCAGCGGTGAAAAACGATAAGTTGGCGTTCGTCAGTGACAACGGTCGTTTTGTCTTCCGCGGTACGCTCTACGACACCTGGAGCCAGAAAGAGATCACCTCCCTGGCGGACGCAGACCGCGCGTTCAGCTACATCGACCTCGCCAAGCTTCGCTTCCAGGTGGACGACCTGGCGCCGTTCACCTACGGCACCGGGCCGAAGGAAGTGGTGATCTTCACCGATCCACAGTGCCCGTCCTGTCACCAGCTCGTGCAGGACCTCAAGAAGGTTGAGGGCTACACCTTCAAGATCCTCGAACTGTCCGCTATGGGCCCCGAAAGCGGCAAGATCGTGCGAAGCCTGCACTGTGCCAAGGACAAGGCCGAGGCGCTCGCGGTCGCTCTGGGCGAAACCAAGCCACGTGTGGTCGACCAGATCGGTGATGACTGCGACACCTCGGCAATCGGTAAGCGAATCATCAGCGCCCAAATGTTCGGCGTTAAGGGCGTGCCGTTCATGATCCGGAATGACGGCCTTGTCCGGCATGGATACGAGAAGGGCAGCCTGCAGTCCTGGCTGGCGGGGGCAAACTGATGACCAGCTATGTACAGGGCAACTTTCCGCTCGGCCAATTGCTGAGCGTTACGTCCTTCGACGAACAGAGCAAGCTGTTCATCCTCGATGACAATCAGATCGCCTTCTCCTTTCTGTGCCGCCCTTTGTCGGGTAGCGATGGAAAAGAGGGCGAGCAGCTCAAGTCGGTTTTGAAGCAAGCTTGGCCGGCGAACTCAAGCATCAACTTCTGCCTATTCGCCTCGCAAAATATCAACAACCCGATTAACGCGATGCTTCGCCTGCGAAGCAATACGGATGAGGGTGTTATCAAACAGGCGATCAATAACCGATCGAGCTATCTGTTCAAGGGCACTCTCGATCCAATCGACGACTATTCCGGTATCAAGGTTCGTGATGTGCATTGCATCATCACTGTCGTCATGTCAATCGCCAATGTCGAGCCGACTGAACAGGAAACCCAAGTAGCGAGTGAAATTCGCTCACAGTTCGACTCGGTTTTTAAATCGATTGGATTTGCCCCGATTGCGTTGGGGCGCAACCTATACCTGGAAGTAATGGCATCTATCCTGAATCAAGGGGAAGAAGCCTCTTGGCGGGATCGCAATGAGATTGAGGCGGATGACGACAAGCCTTTAAAGGTCCAAGTGCTCGATTACGATCGGACGCTCATCCCCAAGAAGGATCATCTGCAGATCGGCGATACGCTCGTCAAATGTCTATCGGTGAAAAAATTCCCCCGGCGTACCCTCCAAGGCGCCGCGGGTTGGTATCTCGGAGATCTGCTGACTGGGGCCTCGGGTATCCGCGAAAACTGCCTTATCAGCTTCACGATCTATTTCCCAGAGCAGCAGGGTTTCAAGGACAAGCTCGGTGCTAAGCGCCAATGGGTGAACAACCAGGCATACGGTCCGTTGCTGAAATTCGTGCCAAAGCTGGGCGCGAAGAAGCAGGGTATGGATGCGCTGTTCAAAGAGCTGGACGAGGGCGAGTCGGCTGTCCGTTGCAACATGACAATGGTGGTCTTTGCATCCAGTCGCGAGCGGCTCATTCGCGCCGCGGCCGAAGCTCGAAACTACATGAGTATTCGGCAATTTACGTTCATGGAGGATCGATATTTCGTATTGCCGATCTTCCTGAACGCACTTCCATTCGGTGCAGACCTTAAAGCGATTGAAGAGCTTTACCGCTTCAAGTCGATGGCCATCACGCAAGCACTGCCGCTAGTTCCCATTTACGCCGACTGGAAAGGAACCGGGACTTATACGATGCAGTTCGTTTCTCGAAACGGACAGTTGATGTCGTATTGTCTATTCGACTCGGACACGAATTACAATGCGACTGTTGCCGCGCAATCAGGTAGTGGTAAGTCATTCCTGACGAACTACCTGATTACCGCTTACCGCTCTATCGGTGCACAAGTCTGGGTAATTGACGTCGGTCGCTCTTACCTGAAACTGGCCAAGGCATTCGATGGGGATTTCGTTGAATTTACGCAAGACTCCCAGATTTGCCTAAATCCCTTCGAGCTGGTGCAGGATTATTCCGAGGAGGAAGACGTCCTGATCGGACTGCTCAGCGCAATGGCCGCGCCTACCGCTCCGCTCTTAGACCTGCAGATTGCAGGGCTCCGTAAGCACACCCACGATGTATTCGAAGCCTTGGGCGGCGAGATGGTGGTTGACGATGTCGAAAAGTCGCTGCTGAGTGACGAAGATCCGCGAGTCCAGGACATCGGCAAGCAGCTGTACCCGTTCACCCGGGCGGGGATGTATGGAAAGTTCTTCAACGGCAAGAACAACGTCGATTTCAAGAACCCCTTCACCGTCCTGGAGCTTGAGGAGCTGAAAGGTCGGAAGCACCTGCAGCAAGTCGTTCTTCTGCAGCTCATCTATCAGATCCAGCAGGCCATGTTCCTTGGTAGTCGCGATCAGAAAAAAATCGTGATTATCGACGAGGCCTGGTCGCTGCTCACCGAGGGCGACGTCGCCAAGTTCATCGAGCACGGCTATCGCCGGTTCCGGAAATACAACGGTTCGGCCATCACGATCACCCAGTCCGTGAACGACCTGTACGCCAACCCCACTGGCCGGGCGATCGTCGAGAACTCCGCGCACCAATTCTTGCTCGGTCAGAAGGCCTCGGCGATTGACCTGATTCAGCAGGAAAAGCGCCTTTCGCTCACCGAGGGTGGATTCAAGCTGCTCAAGTCGGTGCACACGGTTCGCGGCCAGTACTCGGAGATCTTCTTCTCCACCGAAACCGGGTCCGGCATCGGTCGGTTGACGGTCGATAACTTTTCGAAGCTGCTTTACAGCACGTTCCCCAAGGACGTGGAAGACATCGGGCGATACACCAACCAAGGCGTTGGTACCGCAGATGCCATTCACAAGGTCATGGCTGATCGGGGGCTGGCGGCATGAACCAGACCCTCTCGACGGTCGTGATCTCTGCGCTCGTCTCGGTGGCGGTGGTCACTGGCTACGCCTGGCTTTTCAAAACTGACGAATTCGGCACCCAGATCGCAATCGTTGATTACGACGCTGCCACCCGAAACGTCGATGTGCGTGACCCGCAAGCGGTCGATGCGGCCATGGCAGCGCTACGCGCCTCGGCGAACAAGCTCGCTGCCAATGGCTTCGTCACCATCGATAAGCGCGCGGTGGTCAGCTATCCCGCAGAGCTTGAGGTGCCGGCGAGCGCGCCGGGAGCTGCGAAGCAAGCTGAGGGGGCCGAGTGAACCGCCATCTCAGGTTTCTGCTGAAGGCCCTTCCATTTAGCTTGCTGGCCGCCGGCGCGGCCTGGTACGCGACGTCGCGCTACGAGATTGGGATCGATCCGCAGAAGAACACGTGCCTGGACTGGCGGGTGTTCCTGATCGACCGTTATGACCAGGACGTTGAGCGTGATGCCATCTATGCGTTTCGCTCAACCCAGATGGAGCCGTTCTTCCGCAATGGCACCAAGGTCATCAAGTACGTCCGTGGCGTGCCGGGTGACCGAGTCATCGTGACCCCCGAGCGGGTAACCATCAACGGCGAGGCCCAGGGCCAAGGCGTGCTGCTGGCCAAACGGCTCGGAAAGCCTGCAAGTCGTTACCGTCGTGACGAGATCGTACCAGCGGACCATCTCTGGTTCATGGGCACCTCCCTGGACAGCTTTGACTCTCGCTACTGGGGCTACGTCAGCAAGGTCGACGTGCTCGGCCGGGCGTACCCGATATGGTGAGCCTGCGCGCGGTAATCGGTGTCGTTGCGCTGTTGTTCGCCACACTCTCGGCCGCCGACAGCGCCGTTGACCAGGAGCAGGCGGCGCTGGAGCACTTCGCCGCCGATCTCAAGGAAATGCAGGTCAGCACTCAGCAGCAGGTCGACTTCACGCTGCGTAACGAGGACTTCAGCTACCTGAAGCAAAGCCAGCCGCTGGCAAGCCCTCTCGAAGCGCCCAAGCCGCCGGTAGACACCCGGAAGGTCGTCTACCAGATCCTGGTGTCGTGGTCCCTGGGCGAGGCAGAGATCAAGCAGCTGCTGCAAAGCTATGACGGTGACGAGTCGGTAGAGCTCGTATTCCGCGGTGTGCCCGAAGACATGCCGTTTGCCCTGGCGCTCGCCAAGCTGCAGCGCCTGTCGCTCGAAACCAAGACCAAAACGTCGGTGCTGATCAATCCGGTGGTGTTCGAAGAGGCCGGCGTCGACCAGGTGCCGGCGATTCGCAAGTTGGTTGATCAGAAGTCGGTTTACCTGGCGAAGGGCACCACCTCCACCGCGAGCGCGGACGAGGCCTTTGCCCGTCGCAAAGAGCCAGTGCTGTCGCTGGGTCCTCTGGTCGAGATCGCCGAACGTGACCTCATCGAGGTGATGAAAGAGCGGCTGGCTAAAGTCGACATGGAAAAGATGAAAACGCGCGCCCTGAACACCTTCTGGGACAAGCAGACGTTCGCCGAGCTGCCACGCGCCACCCGGCATCGAGTGCGCGCTCTGGATCCCACGGTGCTGGTGCCGGCGGACATGACCGCGGCAGATGGCACGGTGATCCACAAGGCGGGCGATCGGATCAATCCGCTCGACATGCGTCCCTTCACCCAACGCCTGGTGATCATCGACCCGCTCGACCCGCAGCAGGTCGCCCTGGCCAAGAAACAGGTTGCGGATTACGGCGCCAAGCAAAACGTCGTAGTGATCGTTTCGCGCGTGGCGCGGGAGCAAGGCTGGGATGGCTTTGCCGCCCTGCAGAACGAGATCGACGACGCCGCCTATGTCCTGCGCGATGACGTGCGCAGCCGCTTCGCCATCGACTTCGTGCCGTCTGTTGTGACGGCCGATCGCCATAGCTTCTACATCGAGGAGTTTGCGCCGTGATCGAGCTTGCCTTGCAGAAAATCCATCATCAGAACGGCGCGGTTCTTGGGCACGAGGTCCTGGCCCGCAAGACCACCGTCCAGGGCGTCCAGGGGCCCGGCGTCTTCATGGCCGGCGCGACCGATGAGGACTGGGAACGCCTGGACGCGGAGGTGATCGGCCTGGTACTGGCGCGGGCGCACGAGCTGCCTGCCAGAGGCATCCTGTTCATCAATCTGAGCCCGGCATCCCTGCTCAACCTGCTGCACCTGAGCCGCCTCTGCCAATTGGTCAGCGGCCTTTCACTGTCTGTGTGCTTCGAGATCCCCGAGCTTTCTCCTCTCCAGGGCGTCGACCTGGAGGAGCGGCTGGTGATGATCCGTCGGCACGGGATCGCGGTGGCCATCGATGACTACGGCCAGGACAGCGCCGACTCGGCCCGTCTCAAACGGCACGCCTGGGACTTCTGCAAGATCGATCTGCCGGCACTGGCCCGCAGTATCAACTTGGACTGGGTCATTGATGCGCGTGACCACTGCACCCGCTGCGGTACGGGGCTGATCCTCGAGAAAGTCGAGCAGGAGCACCTCCTGTGCGAGGTGCTCCTGCCCCTCACCGGCGCCGCCCGTCAGGGCTTCGGGCTGTCGATGCCCTTCCTCCTTCCTGCTGCTGCGCTCGCCGCCTCCTGACTCAAGGCCTTTGACCTATGTTGATTCGCTATGCAGCGGCTCTGATCCTGTTAATGGCCGTGTTCGGCTACAACGGCGCGCGGGCGGCCGAAGGGTCCACGCCAACAGCGTCTTGCCCGAACGCCGAGCTGTTCAGCGGCAAACTGTTCACCGACATCTGCTGGGCGTGCCTCTTCCCGATTCGTATCGCCGGCATTTCCATCACGCCAGGCGATGCGCCGCGGGGGGCATCGAAGAAAAGTCTCTGCATGTGCGAGGACAACCTCGGGATTTGGAAGCCGGGGATCGTGAACTCCATGTGGGAACCGGCGCGTTTGATCGAGGTGGTGCGCAAGCCGGGCTGCCTGCCGGCGCTTGGCGGCGTGACGCTCGCTATCGGGGACAAGCGACTGTGGGGAACCCACGCCGACGCCACTACCGGCAACCAGGTGAGCCACGAGCGGATGTCGTTCTACAACGTCCACTACTACGCTTTTCCGCTGCTCTCGATCCTCGAGATGTACATGCCCAAGCGCTGCTCGCCAGATGGCTACGCCGACTTCGACATCATCCAGCTTTCCGAGATCGACCCGACCTGGACCAACGACGAACTGGCGTTCTTCGTCAATCCGGAAGCCGCTGCTGTCGCTAACCCGATTGCCCAGGCAGCGTGCACGGCAGATGCCGCGGTGGGTGTGGTCGGTAAGGAGCCGCTGACCTCCCTCTGGTGGTGCGCTGGGACCTGGGGGGAGATCTACCCCATGGCCGGCACCACGCTGCCGAACGACTTCGGCCGGACCACCTCGCTACTCGCTGCCCGGACGCTGGCCACCCAGCACCGGCGCGGCCTGGCGCACCTTACGATGGGCGATGACACCCTCTGCCGGGGATCCATCTTCCCGACCATTCCCAAGTCGCAATACAAGATGTCGATGTTTTTCCCGCGCGCAGAGACGAAGAAGGGGCATTACATCGGCGCAAGCCCCCTGACGTGGCAAGGCGGCGAAGGGCGCGCCATTCCCCAGGTCGGCGAAGACGCGCTGTACATGATGTTCCGTTGGAACGACTGCTGTAACACCCTGTGAGGCACCCGATGCGCAATCCAATCTTTGCCCGGGTGGTCGCCGCTATCACCCTCTTCTTCTACGCCTATGCGTGCCCTGTCATGGCCTGGGCCGACAGCGTGACTGCCTCAGCCGCGACC
This sequence comes from Pseudomonas sp. PS02302, assembly GCF_029959585.1. Taxonomy (NCBI): domain Bacteria; kingdom Pseudomonadati; phylum Pseudomonadota; class Gammaproteobacteria; order Pseudomonadales; family Pseudomonadaceae; genus Pseudomonas; species Pseudomonas sp. PS02302. The sequence continues at coordinate 94,776 of NZ_JASCON010000003.1, read as the reverse complement.
GGCACTGCAACTGCAAAGGAGGCGCTGAACGCCTGGTCGCCCCCGTCCGCCAGCTCAACGGAGATCACCTTTGGCTCGGACGCGGCGAAGCAGTCGATCAGTATCTCGGAGCTGTTTCCCGGGGTGACCGACTCTTCCAACACCAGCGCGCTCAGCAACATCTACGGCGATGACAAGGCGACGATGGCGGCTGGCAGCGATGCCAACCTGCGGCTGACCTCGGAGGAGTCCTCTAGCGGTGAGGCCTATCGCCTGCTGCGCGGTAATGTCTCCCAGACGCGCCCCGATCTGACCAATGATCCCTTGTGGAACAACACCGACAAGGTCATCGACAACCAGGCGCTCTTCAACAAGGAGTTCTCGGACTGCAAGCAGAACACGGAGTACACCAAGGGCACTGCCACGAAGCACGTAAGCGAGCTCAAGCAGTGCGAGCGGGTAACCGACAAGTCGGGTAGCTACACGCTCAAGCACGAGTACCTGGCAGGGGTCGTCCGGTATTACGACGGTCCAGCGAACGTCCAATCCTGCGGTGAAGGCTGCGTCGATATCTGGCTGGGCCAGGTCGGCAACGACTATTGGCGCGGCAACTGCACCATCTTCGAAAACGAGATGAAGTTCGAGGTCATCAAGCCCGAAGCGATCCAGAGCGCGCAACTGGTCTATGCGAAGTGGGACGACTACATGCAGGTGCTCGTCGGTGGGACCAAGGTGTGGTCCGGGCCGAACGAGAATTTCCCGCCGGAGACCGATGGGGCATGCGAGCTCGATACGTCTTGGGAGACCAACCCCGACGTCAACATGACCTCAATCGTCAAAAAGGGTGGCGTCATCCCCTTCAAGATCCGCGCCTCAGTTACCGGCCGCGGTGAGGCCTACGCTAAGCTCCGCATTCTCTATGACCCGCAGGAGGTCATCAGCAACGACAACTGGTACCCGCCGGAGGCTGCCGAGGCCGTGACGGCGGTGAACGACGGCGCCTGCCAGGGCAAGTTCGTTTGCAACAAAATGCCTGACGTGGACGAGAACGGTTGCGCGGTCATCAACGGCACGCGGGTATGTGAAAGCAGCTTCAAGAACAAGTCCCCAGCATCCGGAATATCGCCGCTGTGCCAGGAGGTATCGGTCGACGCGCAGTGCAATTTCTACAAAGGCGACATGCAGTGCTACACCGACGCCCAGGGCAACGAGCAGTGTCCCACCAATAGCGATAAGACCTGCGCTGTCTCTCACGACATGCGCGTGGTTGAGGTACCCGTATCAGCTCGGTTTGCGGTAGAGGATGCCCCGGGCGCCGGTGAGACCAATCGGGTCGAGGTCGACTTCCTGGCCGGTACCTACCGAAATACCTCCAGCAACCTACGAAGCGACGGCTACGTGGACCAGGCCTCACTGGACGTGATGTGCAAGAAAGGCGCGGACGGCAAGCGGCTTCCGCAACGCTTCGCCGTTTCGAGCACTGCGATCTGGACGGGGCACAAGTTTGCCCCCAACACCTTGACCGAGGACTCGCTAAATATCGTTCAGATGCCGACGTGCGACAACGGCCTGAAGATGGTCGTCGACGTGAAGGACACCGGCAAAGGCACGCCTGGCGCGTTCTATGCTCATGAGCTCAAGCTGAAGAACGTGCGCATCGATGGTGAGTCATTCGGTCCCCAGTACTGCATCGATTCGGCGAACAAAATCCAGAACGGCCAATGCTCAGAGGGCGGCAGTGTCACAGTTACCCGGGGCGTGGCCAGCGGGTGCTTGAACCTGAAGGGGGTTACGGTTTGCCCGGGCGATGACATGTACAACGCCATGAAGCCGTCCCCGATCAAGGGTGTCGATAAGCTCTTTCAAAACGTCAAGGTGCAGGGGTGCGTGACCGGCGGACTCAACCTGGACACCTGTACCAAGTTCGAGGCTGACAAGCAGTGCGGCTTCATCTCTCGCCAGTGCGTGGACGGCGCCGAGGGCGAGTCGGGCAAATGCTACGTCACGGAGGAAACCTGGGACTGTGGCCATGAGGTTGAGGTCCCGACGTCGACCTCAAACACCAGCTATCAGTGCGATGGACCTGTTCGGTGCCTAGGCACCGAGTGCTTCAGCCCGACGGACGAGAAATCCACTGACTTCGGTTACGCCGCGGCGGCGCTGCAGATCGCTCAGTTCGCGGAGCATGACCTGGACTGCGGGGAGAACCCCACCGACACCTCGACCGATCACAACTGCAAGGTCTGGAAAGGGGAGCCCATGGAGTGCAAAAAGGCGGTCGGCGGATGGGTCGATTGCTGTGAGGCGCCAGACGGCATCTCGCTCATGGACTACGTATCGCTGACCATGAATACCATCAGCTTGACCGAGAAGATCGGGATAATCGAGAGGGCGCCAACCGCTGAGGCCGCATGGACGTTCGGCAAGGAATTGGCGAATGGTAGTAGCCTTACATCAGCGTGGAATACGGCATCCGGGGTGAACGAAGGCGCAACTACCATCAGCCAGATGATTGGCTTGGATTTCCTAAAGCAAAAGATGATGAACTACGCGGCCGAGTGGACAGCCAACACCTTCGGTACTGCCGCCGCGAATACGATCTTTGCCAGCGGAACAGCTGCTCAGGGATCAAGCTCTGTTCCCTACGCTTCAACTAACGCCACCACCGGTGCAGTTAGCACCGCGCCGAACGCCACGTTTGCTGCCGGATTCGCGTCCGCTCTTTCGGTAATCATGATTGCCTACACGATTTACACCATCGCGAACATCATGGTGCAGATAATCTGGGAGTGTGAGCAGAAGGAGTTTGAGCTTGCGGCAAAAAAGGAAACTAAGGTCTGTCACTTCCTTGGAAGCTACTGTGCCTCCAAGTCTCCTATGGGCTGTATCGAAAAGCGCGAATCGTACTGCTGCTTCAACTCGCCGCTTGGCCGGATCATCCAAGAGCAGGCGCGTCCGCAGTTGGGGCGAACCTGGGGCGACGCTGAAAACCCTTCTTGTGAAGGGATATCCGTCGGCGATCTAGCGAAGCTGGATTGGAGCAAGATCGACATTTCGGAATGGATAGGGATCTTGCAGATCACCAACAACTATCCGACTGCAGACAAGATCAATCTCGACAATCTCACTGGTAGCGGATCCGCGCTGAACTTTCCCGGCGCTAATCGGAAAGATGTTCTCACTCGAAACAACGAGATCATGGAGAATGTGGACGTCACGTTCCCTGACTCCCGAAACGCTACGGAGAAGAACCTGCGCGGGACGTTCACCGACAAGTAGCAACAAAAAGGGCGCCTAAATAGGCGCCCTTTTTTATAACCAGCGAATCACGCGGCGTCTGCCTCGAGCTCTCGGACTGCCTGTGCGGTATCTCGATCCAGGTCGCTTTCTTCCGCGACCGCGCCGACGGTGCGGGCGATTTCTTCCGCATCGGGGCCTTTGCGGGCCTTTGCCCGGGCATCGGAGGCCATTGCCTGCAGCTTGCGCACCACACGCATGAGCTGGCGCTTGCGCTCATTGGCGGTCATGTCGTTCTTGTCCGACGGCAGAAACCCCATCAGCCAGGCGGTCTGGGCCTGGACGAGCATGTCGTCGAAGCTCTGGATCACATGGGCGAGGCGCAGGATCAGAGGCGTGGAGATCGTGAAGTTGAACTCAGCCGCGTTGTCATAGCGGGCGACCATGCCTTCGCCGCCCTGGGCCTTGAGGATCGCGAGGAAGCGGTCCCGCTCGTCATTGATCTCTTTTTCCAGCTTGGTGATCAGGCTCTCTACGGCCTTCATCACCTCGGTGTGGCTGAAGGCCTTGTTGCGATGGGAAAGCGCGCGCGCGATGACATCGATGGTGTAAAGCGCATGGGCGGCGCCTTCGAAGCAGCGTCGATGGACCTGCTGCGCTTGCTCGGTCTTCAGCGTGTAGGTCGAGGGCAGGGTAGGGGCGGAAAACTTACCCTGGGGTTTGAAATCACTTCCGTTGGCCATGGTGGGCTCCTGGGGTTGGGGGAAGCTCAACCATAGGGGCTGGGATCTCATATTCGCGCGCGATTCGCGCCCTATCCGGGCGCAGTTAAAAACGTGTTTACAGGAGGTCGAGAGCGGCGATATTCTGAAGCCTACTTCGCCCAAGCATGTTGCTTGTGTGTCGTACCCACCGAGCTCTGCTCTGGTTGGGTTTTAGTGCAGCTAGGCACTTTCTCTAGCACTATCCAGTCACGATTCGCGATCGTGACTTAACCCAAGAGGGCTTCCTGTCCCCTTGGGGCGGAGGCTCTCTTTTTTTTGGAGGCCTCCAAGAATGAAATACCTGCTCGTTTTTGCGATCTGCACCGCCATTGCGCAGTTCACGATCGTCCCATCGTTTAAGACCGCTCCCGTTGCTCAGCAACTTCGTGCCCATCAACAGGCTATCGAGGAGGCTGGACAATGACCGATATCGTCCCGGTTTTGCTGGTTCTCGCTGTCGGTTGGGTGATCTGGTCTGCTATCACCGGTGGCCACAAGCGCTCTGAACGTACAGAGCCTATGGTTGCATCCGTTGATGTTGACGATGACATCCAGCTGGATTCGCCCCTGCGGGCCGTTCCAGTAAAAGCAGCTCCCTCTCTTGTCATCGAACGCGATGTCGCTTCCCAGCCTCGGCTGCGTGGTGCTACGCGTGAATCTCAACTGCCGAAAGGCATTGATTACTCCGGGTACGAAGCGCCTACGTGGCAGCGTCGCGGAGTCGATGTGCAAGGGTTGATCATGGACTGCCCGCCCACCGGCGAGTAGTGCTGCACGGACCTCCCTCGCGGGTGGTCCACCCAAGCGTCTCTGGCGGACGTTTGGGTGGACCACTCGACGGGGAACTCCGCCATGCTTATGAACGTACAAGCGATCTACCTACTGGATCGTCAGGAGCTCTACCTATCCGATAGCTCGGTCACCGTACCGCCGCATATCGCTGAGACCGTGGACCCTGATGCCCTGGACCTGCGCTACTTGGCGCACTGGGCCAAGGAAACTGGACTGATCGGCGCCACCGCGGAGGTGTCGATTGCGATGTGATCCAGCAGTAGCGAGGGGGGCTTCGGCTCCCCGGAAGCTTTTCCCGACTGGCCTTGCCTCAAGCCCAGCCGGAAGGAGCTTCTCCTGCCCAGACCATGACTTTCGAGCACCCTCTGCAGGGCGCTTGATTGCAGCAGCTGAACTGTTTCCGTCAGCACCTCCCTTCCACCCTGCGGGGCTTCTTCCCCATAGGGGCAAGGCGCCTCGGTTACCGGAGATTCCTCATGGCTCGTGGCGTCAACAAAGTCATCCTCGTCGGCAACGCCGGTGCGGATCCCGAAACCCGTTACATGCCCAACGGCAATGCCGTAACCAACGTCACCTTGGCCACCAGCGAAAGCTGGAAGGACAAGCAGACCGGGCAGCAGCAAGATCGAACGGAATGGCACCGCGTCGTGTTCTTCGGCCGCTTGGCCGAGATCGCCGGCGAGTACATCCGTAAAGGCTCTCAGGTCTATGTCGAAGGCACGCTTCGCACGCGCAAATGGCAAGGGCAGGACGGCCAGGATCGCTATACAACCGAGGTAGTCGTCGACATCAACGGCAACATGCAGTTGCTCGGCGGCCGCGGCAATGGCGCTGGCCAGGGCGGTGACTACGACGATCAGCAGAGCGCACCAGCGCCCCAACGATCGCCGCGGTCACAGCAGGCACCGGCGTCGTCGGCGCCGGCGAATGATCGTTCGCAGCAAGCACCGCGGCCGCAGCAGCAGCCTCGTCCTCAGCAGCAACCAACCCCAGGAGATTACGACTCGTTCGACGACGACATCCCGTTCGCGAAAGTGCCGTACCTCTGCATGCTGTAACGCTTCAATCCAATAACCCTTGCGGGCGTCCCCCGCTCGGGGGGCCTCCGCATCCAAACCGGAGGTTCTCATGTCCCGTTCTATCCAATCCCAGAACACTCAGCAGGTAACCCAGCGCGATCAACAGGCGCAGGATCTGCTCAGCGGTATCGAGGCGGAATGCATCCAGATCGTCACCCGTTCGCAGAGCGGGGTGAACTGGGCGCAGGAGGCGCTGTTTGCCTACCACGCCATGCTTTCCAACGAAACGCTGATGAAGTGCGCAATCAACAACAAGCTCAGCTTCAAGCTTGCGATGCAGCAGATCGCAGCGACAGGGCTGACGCTCAATCCCACCGAAAAGATGGCCTTCCTGGTTCCTCGCCAGGGGAAGGTGATCGCTGACGTTTCGTTCCGCGGTTTGATCAAGGTGGCCACCGACAGCCGCGCTGTCGATATGGTGGTGGCGGAGGTCGTCTACAGCGGCGATCGCTTCATCTACCGAGGTGCGACTGCCGAGCCTGAGCATGTCTTCGACCCTTTCCTCGACGTGAGCGAGCGCGGGACGTTTCGCGGCGTCTACACCACCGCCTACCTGGCAACAGGAAGGGTCATGGTGAAGGCGATGCGGGCGGCGGATGTGTTCAAAGCACGGGACATGTCGGCGGCCTGGACCTCTCAAGGTCCTGGTAAACGCGGTCCCTGGGAGACGCACTTCGAGGCGATGGCCATCAAGACCGGTATCAAGTCAGCGCGGAAGTACTGGCCAACGACCAACCCGGTGCTCGACCAGGTCATCGATTACCTCAACACCGAAGGTGAGGAGGGGATCGCTGGCACCCCGTTGAGTGCTTTGGACGGTTTGGCCGACGCGTCGATGGTGCAGGCGTCCGCGCCGGTATCGCAGGCGCAGGGCGGTAACGTCTATGACCACGTCGGCGACCAGCCGCATGATCGTCGCCAGCAGGAGACGGTCAATGAGCAGGTTCCACGTGAGCAGCCCGGTCGCACCCAAGTGCAGCCGGCCGCCCAAGCTGCTTCTGGCCAAGGACGTGAGGTGACGCGCGAGCGAATCCATAGCGTCTGCGACCGCGCGGCACGAACCCGCAGCTGGGAAGGGGCCTGTTCCTGGGCAGAGCAAAACCTCACGGGTGAGGCTCTGACCTATGCACTGGGTCTTTTCAAGCAGAGGCAGGCCGCGCAAGCACAGGCGGCATAGCCCAAACCCAACCCTAACGGGGCTTCATCCCCGTTGGGGCTGGGGTCCCTCCTAACCTGGAGGTGATGATGAAGATTGTCGACTTGCGCCAGCGCACGCCGGAATGGCACGCCTGGCGCCGGCAGGGCATCACGGCGACCGCGACAGCGGTCATCCTGGGCCAGCATGTGGAAAAGACGCGCTGGCGGTTGTGGGCGGAGCTCACTGGCCGTGTCGCGCCGCTGGATCTGTCCATGATTCCTCAGGTCCGCCTGGGCATCTTGCATGAGCCGTATGCGGTCGCCTGGTTCGAGGAGCGGTACCAGACCACGCTATTGCCGCTATGCGGCGAGTGCGCGACATTTCCGCTTCTTCGCGCGAGCTTCGATGGCGTCGACGACGACGGTTGCCCGGTCGAGGTGAAGGTCCCCTCGGACAAGAACTTCGACCTGGTGCTGGAGCAGGGCGAGAAGAGCGAGCCCTACCGGCTCTATTGGTGGCAGGTGCAGCACCAGATTGCGGTGGCTGGCTCGGCCAGGGGCTATCTCGTGTTTTACAGCACGACCCGGCAGCCCCTGGTGTTCGAGATCCGTCGCGATCCGGACACCATCGAGCTCATCAAGCAGCAGGCGCAGTTGTTCTGGGAGTTGGTGGTCAGCGAGAAGGAGCCTGAGAAGGATCCTCAGCGCGACTACTTCACCCCGGTCGACGGTGCTCTGGTGCGTTGGGCAGCGACGGCGCAGCAGGTACGCGACGTCGATGCCTTGGCGAGCACGCTGCAGGAACAGCTGAAAGCCCTGAAGGGCCAACGCGAAGCCCTGCAGGCGGATCTCGTCGAGCAGATGGGCGGGTACATGCTGGCCGAGGCGGAGGGCGTTCGCGTCGTCCGCTACCAGCAGGCCGGCAACATGCGGTGGAAGGATCTCTTCGAGAGCCGGAAGCTGCAGGCGACTGAGGCGGAGCGTCAGCGCTTCCGGCAGGCACCCTCTGAGCGGGTCCGGATCACCCTCGATTCGGATCATCCGATCACGACTGCTGCGCTGGAGGCCATGAGGCTGCCATTGGTTGACCAGGAGACGGAATCTCAGGCATTTTGCCTGTGAGGATGAGGGGGCGCGAAAGCGCCCCTGTCTCTTGCCTGGAACGTTGCGGTAAGCCTCCGGTTTACCAGAGCTTTCCCGGATCTGTTCTCTGGCTATGCGGCCCGAGAGCGATAACGCAGCTGTGCGTCTTCACAGCAATCATTGAAACCCTACAGGGGCCACCACGCCCCGTAGGGGAGTGGTGCGCCTCCAACTCACTGGAGAGTCACCATGAACCTTACCCCTTGCGTCCCGATGTCCGCCTACGGTGTTACTGGTACGAACGCTGACACTATGTCGCCTGCGTTCGCCGCCGAGAATCACCCGCTACTCGACCTGGTACCCAAGCACAACGCGCAATTCCTGTTCCGCACTGAACTGCGTATGCCCGTGATGAACTTCCTGACAGCGTCGGGCGGAGACTCGCTGGCACTCGTAGGTCCTACCGGCGCTGGCAAAACGTCCGTCGTCGAGCAGATCGCGGCGCGGATGCGGTACCCGCTGCGCAGGGTCAATGCTCACTCCCGCATGGAAATGCCGGAGCTCATTGGTCAGATGTCGCTGCAGTGTGATCCGGCCACCGGTGACCAGCAGACCGTGTTCGCGCACGGGCCGCTGGCGCTGGCGATGAAAGAGGGCAGCATCTTCCTCCTGGATGAAGCTGACTTCCTGGATCCGGCTGTCATGGCCGGCCTCAACGCGGTATTGGAAGGCGGCGCCCTGGTGCTGGCCGAAAACCGTGGTGAGGTCATCGTGCCGCACCCCAACTTCCGCTTCATCATCACCTGCAACACGCGGGGTCAAGGTGATGAGACGGGGCTCTACACGGGTACCTTGTCCCAGAACCTTGCGTCCTGGGATCGGTACCGCATGCTGGAAGTCTCCTACCTGACCAAGGAGGAGGAGCTCGCGGTTCTGCAGGCGACGCTGCCCCAGGTCGATGCGACGATCCTGAGCACCATGATCGATGTTGCCAATGGAGTGCGTCAGCAGTTCATCGGCAATCCCGACCAGGCGCTTCAAGCTGGCCAATCGGGGCTGACGGTCACCTTCTCGACGCGGACCCTGCTGCGCTGGGCCCGTATCGCGACGACCTACAGCACCGCTGCCAGCAGGCAAGCGAACTTCCCGTTCGCCTGCCCCCTGGCGCAGGCGCTTCGCGAAGCACTGACCAACCGGACGGACAAACCCATGCGACTGGTGATCCATACCATCGCGAAGGACAAGTTCGGCGCGGCCTGGGCAAATGATCCTGTCGTTGCACCGGGGGTCTGATCGTGACGCTCTACTTTGCACTGGCCCCCGCGGACCAGATCGAGTTCGAGCAGGCCGATACGCAGTGGTGGGCTGGCCAGGCATTGTCTGGCTTGAGCGCTGCTGCGGCATCTCTCGGATTCTCTAACGCCTTCGAGGCCGTGCAGGCTTCCTTCGGGAAGCTTGCCGCGGGCTCGGTGGATCCGGAGTACGAGGTCGAAAAGGTTGTGATGCTCATAGCACTCAAGGTAGCTCTGGAGGAGCCGTCGAATCTGACCCTGTCAGACGATACCGGCGCCACATTAGAGCCCGCTCGGCCGGATGGCTGGGACCTGGTGCTGCAGCGCGTCTGCAACCTCACCGATGCGTCGATGCCGAAATGGCGTGATGCCCTAGTTACCCTGGGCGTTATGCCAAGACCGATGGACCTCTCCAGCCTTGTGGTAGCCGATGTGGCTGCTGCAGGCGAGATGGATTTCTGCTTTTAAACCACCCTGGCGGGGCCACCCCGCTGGGGTGGCCTCCGTCCCAAACGATGGAGCGATGCAATGCAACTACCTCTTACCAGATCGGTTGAGCTATCGAATTCCCACATCACGCAGGATGACTTCGTGCTGCTGGAGCGATTCGCGGCTGACTATCGCGATCTGCTCGGTACCGACGGTGCAGCAATGCCTGTGGTGCTCGAAACGATCTTCGGCTTCGTGATTTGCATAGGTAGCGTGACGGTTGGCGGAATCATGGCAGCCGGTGCGTCAGACGCGTTCGTACGGATTTTGCGTTACTGCTTGGATTCAAACAGTGGCGCGATCATGTACCTGGCGTTCGACCGCGACGCTGATGTCGTGGAAGATCTGCCGACGTTTGACTGGTGAATAGGGGCCTTCGGGCCCCCGTTCTCTGAGCCCGATTTGCTATAGTCGGCTATAGCAAATCCGGTTCTCGGCCGCCTCCATGTGGAGGCAGCTGCGAAGTGCCAGCTGGGCACTCAAAACACCAGCAGCTCATCTCAAACCCAATGGGGGTCTCCCCCATCGGGGAAGACTCCCGCCCAAACCGGAGTCTTCACCATGCAAACTGTTCAACCCATCAAGGAAATCGAAACCCTCAGCAAGCTCTTGCTGGTAGGTCTCGACGTCAACATCTGGTCCGGCCGCAAAAAGCTCCGTATCGAGGACCTCGGTCCTGGTGTGGATCTGCCGCCGGCGGAGCTCGCATCGCTGGGAAGCAAGCGGATCATGGATCCCGAGCAGATCAAGCGGTTCGACAACCTCAAGCGCCGCGCCCATCGCCTCCTCGAGAGCGAAGGCGTGCGCTTCCTGGGCGGCTACGGCATCCCGAACGACGCGGCTCCGGCCATCGCGAAGGAGCTCGACGACATCCAGCGCGAGTTCGGCGTTGAGATCAAATCCTTCCTCGACAACTACGACTCGAACTTCGACGCGTGGGCGCAGAGGTGGGATCAGGATCCGAAGTGGCAAGCTGCGATCGAGAAGGCCAAGACCCCGAAAGAGGTCGTGGCTCAACGCTTGGGCTTCCGCTACACCCTGGTGCGCGTGGTGCCCGACAAGTCCGATCCGGCCCTGAGCAAGGGGCTGGAGCAGGAAGTGGAGGGTCTTTCCGGACAGCTGTTCCGGGAGATCGCGGACGCGGCCGAGGACCTGGTGGATGGCAGTTTCGCCAACAAGTCCTCTGTCAGCCGCAAGGCGGTCAGCGCGATCCTGAAGATTCACCGCAAGCTCACCTCGCTTGCGTTCTTGAATCCTGGGATCCATCTGGTCGCCGAGCACATGATGTCCGTCATCGAGCAGCTCCCCAAAAAGGGGCCGTACGAGGGTGGGCATTTCCAAACGCTGCAGACACTCATGCTGTCCTTGAGTGACGAGCGCAACATCTCGAAGCTGGCCGCGTCCTTCGCGGCATCTGCTGCGCAGACTGCCGCCACTGGTGGCGTGCCGGCGGCGAGTGTCGTGATCGAACAAGCCCCGGCAGCTGCTGGTGCCGTCGTAGCTTCTGCCGCCGTGATCGAGCAGTCGCCGTCCCCTGCGGACGACGGCGGCATGTCCGTTGGCGAGCTGCTCGATGAGATCGCCGGTCAGCAGGCAGCACCTGGTATTCAGGATCTGAGCTCGGTAGCTGCAGAGCTGCAGGCCCGGGCCATTGACGGGCAGGTGATCGATACCCAGATGTCGGCGTTGGGCGTTGCTGCGTCTATTGCCAACATCCCAATGCCGACTACCCAGGACGCCTTGGACTTCTGCATGTAAACCAACCCCCCGGGGGCACCTGCCCCCTTTGGGGGTGGTGTGTCCTCCACTACTGGAGTGACAGCTATGCAACGTTCTCTGAGCAACGCCTTCCCGATCATCGCGCGCTACTTCTGCGACGACCTGGGGGTGCGCATCGAGTTTGGTGGAAACCAGCCGGCCACAAAGGACAAGGTGATCTACCTGCCGGTGCTCAAAGATGAGTCGCCTCGTATGGTCAACGTCTCCCTCGGGTGGACGGCCCATGAGTCGGCGCACATCAAGTACACGGACGATGAGCCCTATGAGCTGGCCAATGCAGAAAGCCCCTTCATGGGTCGCTTTCTGAACCTGCTCGAAGATCTGCGGATCGAGAAGCGCATGATGGAAGACCATTACTGCGCCATCGAGCCACTGCGGGTGACTGCCCAAGAGGTGTTCCAGAAGCCTTGGAGCGCCGACGGGAAATCCGAAGCGGTTGTTTTGCACGACGCCTGCCTGATCATCGGCCGGGCGCGTTTGCTCAATCAGCCGATCGAAGAGGTCGCCGTTGTCCTGGATGCTGCGTTGGCCAACACCTTTGGTGCCGGCCGACGCGCGAAAATCCTCGGGCTACTGTCCACGGTCACCGGCTTGCCGGATACCGCGGGGGTGTACCAGCTCGCCCATCGGATACTCGATGTCTTGGACGAAGAGGAGCCTCAGCAGCCAGACGCTGGCGCGGATCCTGATCCTGCGCCGCAAGGTCAGGACCAGGGCCCGCAACAGGGCCAGGATCAAGGCGCTCAGCAAGGTCAGGATCAACCTGGTCAGGATGAGCAGGGCGACGCCAGCAACGGCGATCAGGCAGGTCAAGGCGACGCGCAAGCGGCGTCCGGCCAGCCTGGCGCCGATCAGCAGGGCGCTCAGCCAAGCCTGAAGCAGCGGGTGGTAAACGCTGACTCGCAGGCCATGCAGGATGCGCTTGGGGACGTCTCATCCCAAGCCGCTACCCTGATCGGCGCCAACGCCGGCGGCACAAGCTCCACGCCGAGTTCGGTGCTGGCGCACGCTGTCGGTTCACAGGCTCTGCAGCAGGACGTTGTCATCAACGGACGCGCCGCCTCCATGGGGCTGCGCCAGGTGCTCAACGGTCTCATTCAGGGCAGCCAGAACGCACGGGTCACCGTGCGCAAAACGGGTAATCGTCTGGATACAGCGAGCCTTGCACGGGTGAGGGTTGGGGAAAACCGGATCTTCCGGAAACAGGAACCCGTGCAGCACACCAACGCTGCTATCCAGCTGTTGCTCGATGGCTCCGGCTCCATGGGTTTGAAGACCGGCGGGCGCAAGCCTATCCAGGTTGCGGAGGAGGCGTGCTTTGCGATGCTTACGGCATTGGAGGGTATTGCCGGCGTTACCAGTGGTGCGATGGTCTTCCCTCGGGGGGATCGAGAGCAGGTCGGTGTTTTGAAACGGCACGGCCAGAACCTGGCCAGCGCAGTGGCAGAACAGCGCTTCGGCCTGACCGCTTCCGGCGGAACACCGTTGGCCAGCGCCATGTGGCCGGCCGCCGGCGACCTGCTGCGCGCCAAGGGACAGCGGAAGGTGCTGATCATCAGCACCGACGGCGACCCGCGGAACGTGACCGACGTGATCGATATGGTCGCCCGGTGTCGCGCTTCAGGAATCGAGGTGTTCGCGATCGCCTATGGCGAGGCGAAGGCCACGAACCTGCAGCTGATGTTTGGCACCGGTCACTGGCAGTTGCTGGATGACCTCGGGCAGTTGCGCAGCGCCCTCCAGGCGCTCGTGCAGCGTGTGTTGACCCAGGCCGCCTAACCGCGGCCGCAGATCTACCAACCGCCTCACGGCGGACAACCCACCAGGGGACATACCTCCCTGGTGGGGGGTGTGTCTCCTCCTTACCGGAGGCATACCATGCAACTTGCGCTTTCTTTCACCGAAAGCTCGTTTTGCGAATTTCCCTTACCGCAGCGCTTGCCCAGGCCGCGGGTCAAACGGGCGCCTCGCAAGACGAACACCGCGGTTGATATCGAGCAGCTGTATTTCGACCTGCTGGCCATTCCGGACAGCGAGGTCGACACCTACGTCTGGACTGACGCGGATATCGATCGCGTTCGCGAATACATGCTGCATCACGCGCTGGGCGTTCTGCTGGACCGGCGCAATTCGCTGGCGTCTCGCCAGGAGCATTGGGCCTGGGTGATGGACGAGGAGGACTTCGGTCCCTTCTCGTTCAAGACCTTGGCCTACTTCGCCGGCGTCGACAGTGAGTTGCTGCGCGAGGGGTTGGTTCGAACCCTCACCAAGCACCAGGTCCTCGAGCAACTGACGGTGTGATTGCTTGACACCTCCCCCCTCACCGGGGGAGGCTTTTTCTCGAGTCTCATGGGCAGAGCGCCAGGCTGCGCCGATCAGATTCTCCTCGACCTCTGTTGGTCGAGAGATACCCAGCTGGAGGTTTCCAGCACCTATCGTTCCGGCCCGTCCGGAGCATCACACCCTTGGGGGCACGTTCCCCCTCGGGGTGACGTGTCTCCTCTCTACGAGGAGTTCACCATGCGTTATCTACCCACCCAGTCACCTGTAGTCGATGCCCTGCTGTTTCCCTATCGTGCTCCGGAGGCCTATCGCACCCGGGCGGATTACGAGCAGCTTGATCGGCTTCAGCGTGAAGCACTGCAAGACCGGCAGCGCGAATTCGCGCAGCGCCTTCGCGGGGTCATGCAAGACGGGCCCTGCTCGCTGCGAAGCTTCCCTTCGCATGCAGCAGACACCGCCTGGCAGGACTTGCCGCGGTTCCTTCACGCTGCGCAGTTCATCCCGTTTGAAAGGTCGACCCCGGCTGCCGGGCAGGACTATTTCGCGGCGCCGCCGGCGAGCCTTGCTGACTATGAGGGCTTCGACGTCGGCGAGGATCTGCCGGTCTCCGATGAGGCACCTGCTGCCCCGCCCAAGGCGGAGCGGCGGGCCACGCCATCGCCGGTATCTTCGGACGTGATCGATTGGTCCGGCGCCAAGGAAGGGGTAGTGAAGCGGCACGGCCGCTATCGCTACCGCTTCGAGAAAAATTCGTCATTCTCCTACCTGGTCCATCTGGACACCGGTGGTCTTGTTTGGGGAATCGAGCTGCAGCAGGTCGTCAATGAGCTGAACATCGAGGTTGGTGATCGGGTACAGCTCAAGCGCATGGGAAAGGAAACTGTCGAAGTCGACGAGAGAATCCTCGACGCCGATGGCAACCCGACCGGCACACGCAAGAAGCACGTCACGCGCACCATTTGGCGTGGCCGCATTCTGCAGAAACACGCCTGATCGCCACCGGCGACACCGGCATCAACCAACTCCCCCTTGCGGCCTTTCTCCCGCAGGGGGAGGGGCCGCTCTCTACCTTGGAGCTTCCCCATGACGATTACCCAAACGCTGCCATCTGCTGAGCTCAAGCGAACCATGCTGAACCTTCGGGTCCGCTGGCGCTCGAGCTACCAAGGCCGCCATTCGTTCGACTGTTTCCTGGACGGCGCGTCGTGCCGGTTTGAGGTGCAGACCGAGCGCAGGACGCGCGCCGCATACTCGAATTGCTCGCCTGAGGAATTCGAGCGTGACGTCAACGGATCGGTCGGGCTGGTGCGTTGCGGGTTGCCGCTGTCGCTCGAAGCCGTCGCCGGGTTCAACCGGTCACGCTACGACGAATACAAGGCGCAGATCGATCTGATCCTGGCTCAGCCTGAGAAGTATGGCCACTACACGCCGGAGCCGTTTCAAGTGTACTTAGGCGGGGTGTGGAGCAAAGAGGCCGGCTGGTCTCGCCTCCACACGTTCGATGAGGTGCTGGCCGTCAGTGGCATCCCGGCTAGCGAAGCGGTAGACGGTACGCAACACCCTTAACCCACTGCGGGATCACCCCGCACTGGGATGGTCCCGCTCCCACCAAGGAGCAAAACCATGAATACCCATCAAGCCCTGCTGGTTTGTCAGCTGCTACTCAAGCGTGCAGGTTCGCGCGTGCGCCTCCGGCAGCCCTCGCATTGCGGGACTGATTTCTGGTCCTTCACCGTCGTCGGCCGTGGTCGCCTCGGCAACCGCATCGTGGTCCCGTTCGTCCATAGCTTCCAAGGCTATCGGATCCTGGGAATCCTCGATCAGACGGGCCGCAACGCTCGTTGGGGCGGCCTTGGCCAGGCGCTTACCGGATGCCGCCAGCTGGCGCACTACGGTGACATCGGCCAGGTGGTCGTCCGTTTCGGACAGCCTACGCTGCTCAAGGAGTATCACCTGGGTTCGCCCGAGGCGATCCCACGGCTGTCGCCGACGCTGCGCAAGCTGCTGACAACAGCGCCCGCAGCCGATCAGCTGATCGTGCGGGACCGCCACACCGGTGACGACGTGGTCACCAGCACGCTGCCCGGGGAGGAGGTTGCTCAGATGCTGAGCAGCTGCCTCGCCGGCACCGCGGTTGCAGCGCCGGGCAACGCTTCCCAGCTGATCGCTGAGTTCGGTCTGGACCTGTGCTTGGGCACCGGGACTGACCGTGGCATGTTGCTATCCAGAGAGACGCTACGGCGGACGCGTTCCGCCCTGCTGACTGTTGCGTGATACACCTGCCCCCACCCGGGGGCGGGCTTACTACCGAGTCTTTTGAGCAAGCGAAGGCTTGCTGAGCAGACTTCTCCGTCATCGATGTCGATGCCGGGAAAGCCAGCTGACGCCTAGTCAGCACACCACCAACCCAGCGCGGGGCTGCATGATCCCGCGTGGGGATCATGGCCTCGCTTCAAGGAGCAGACCATGAACGAACGTACCCTTCACACCCTCATCGCCGCTCTGCGTTTCTGGCAGCTGCACGAGGGCCAGCATCCAGCGCCTTTGGTGGATATGGCCAGTAACGACGGTGAGGTCGACCCGCTTTCCTCCAAGGAGATCGACGACCTCATCGAGAACCACCTGAACGCAGGCGGCGCCGACCCGGATTCCTGGTTGAGCGTTAAAAGGGAGGGATTTGGTGTCGCTGTCCTTTTGAAGGACGGCATGCCCACTCTCATCCAAACCGCTGGTTTGCCGGCCGGAGCGCGCGTAAAGGTGTTCAATGAGGTTCACCTCTACGATCTATGCCTGTATGACGATGGCGAGTTGAAGACCCTCGTCGTGCCCACCGGCAACGACCGCATCCATGTCAAAGACGTTACGCCCGATCTGGTACAGATCGACAGCGTCGACGACCTGATGCATCTCGCAACGCGGTAGGTCTGGCGCGCCTGTGCGCGTGCAGGAGGCCTTGCCTCTCATGCGTAGCGCCGGCTGCAGCTACACCCAATACCCCGATCGCGTGATGAGCGTGATCGGCTAATTCAGCGCGTCCTCTCCGGCGTGTTCTGAAATTCAACCCTAGCGGGCATCCATGCCCGCTAGGGGCGTGCGTGCCCGCCTCTTCCGAGGTGAATGCATGACCATCATTCTTCAAGCCGCGAGGCTGTTGGGACCACGCCAGATCGGCCGACGCGCGAGCGTCACCACCGATACCATGAAGATCCTGCTGTGGGAGCTTTCGGACGGTGCGGTTCTGGAGCTTCATCGCGAGGTGGCGCCCGGGAGGCGGCCGCGCTTCACCCTGGTTCGAGAGCGAGGTGATCGCTTCGACGACCTGCTGGTGTACTACGAGCGCGGGCGCGCCCGGGTCTTCAGCCCCAACCGCTACGCAGCTGCGTAGACGTTCCCCCTCTGGTCGCTTCGGCGTCCAGAGGAGGGCTTTGCTGGCGTCGGCCCAGCCGCTTCGCTATAGTCGGAGCGCGCATCGACGCCTGAGCTGGCAGCCCAGCACCCATCCTGATCCGTTCGAGATGGCTTTCCCAAGCCCAGCTTGCGAAAGCGATCTTTTCTGTCCCCGCATGTGCGGTGGCAGATTCCTCAGCTGACCTGGTCAGCATCTCACCCACCTGCGGGGCTACTGGCCCTGCAGGGTCATAGCCTCGCTTCACTCTGGAGCGATCGGCATGAACCTCTACCACTGCACGTTTGAAATGGCTGACTACCGGGTATCTGCCCAGGTAGCTGGTTCGAGCACGGTCGACGCGGCGAGTCGCTTCGTCGTGTCTCCCTTCGGCAAACGGCTATTTCGCCACATCGCACCGCGGGCATCGGCGGCCGGTTCCATCATCGGCTTCTTCGATGGCAGCCGGTACGTGATGGCCTTACCGCTGTGGCGCACTCCGGCGCGCGATCAGTTCGGCAAGCCCCGGTGCCTTGTCTCGGCCTGGAGTCTCACGACTCAGGCCGTCGACGACCTTTGCTTCGATGCTTCGGCGGTTGCCCGTCGCAGCGTCTGCGTTTCCTAACCCCTGGGTGGCCATGTCCCCCTCGGGGCATGACCACCTCCTACTCTCGGAGATAGTCATGAAACTCACCTACACCTGCTCGCTCGTTTCCCGCGGTTTCAAACTGGTTAATCAAGCTGTCGGTTACGACATGCAAGATGCCGCCAGGCGGTTCCTAATGGACGGCATGGGAGCGTTGGCGGTCCAGCGGTTCAATATCGGCATCGTCGAGGACCTTCAACGCATTCCTGCGGCGCACAGCTTGGATCCATTCATCCTGAGCGGTGGCGTCGGTACGCAGCAGCCTTGGTCCCTGACGGTAGCCCAGCAAGGCGAAACCGGTACGGTCAATGTCCTGGTTCGCTACAACGACGACGGAGAGGTCTTGGTCGAGGCAGACAGCCCGATCAATCTCTTCTTCCTGCAGGATGGCGATAGCGACTTCGATAGCGAGGAGGAACCGGAGACCTGCGTCTCGGTGGGTAGCCTCGATCTCTACGTCCAGCGCATCGTGTGCAAACCCACCGATGTCACCGAGCTTTTGGCGGCGTTCAGCCACGTGCCTCCAAAAGGCTGAACAACAACTCAACCCTATCGGGGCATTACCCCCGATAGGGGGTGTGCCTCCTTCAACTGGAGCACATCATGAAATTCCCTAACTCGATCCTGTCTTTCCCGGACCGTGGGCCGTGGGGCAACAGCCGCTACCGCGGCAACTGCAGTGGTCACGTCATCCAGGGCTTCTTCGCCACCTATCACCGGCGCAAGGACGGCCTGGCGTTCGATCCCAGCATTGGCGGAGGCACCTCGGTCGAGGTGGCTCAGGAGATGGGGCTGCGTTTCAAAGGTACCGACCTGCACCAGGGCTTCAATCTGCTGCTGGATGATCTGCAGACGTTCCTGGGCGAGGAGGCACATTCGTGCTTCTGGCACCCGGCGTACCTGGACATGATCCAGTACAGCGGGAACGTCTGGGGTGAACCCAACCGGTGGGACATGAGCCGCATGGCGATGAGGGAGTTCGTGGAGGCGCTGGAGCTGGCCTTGATGAACATCCACGACGCTATGGAGCGCGGCGGTACCTACGGCATCTTGATGGGCAACCTGCGCCGGCAGGGGGAGTACTTCAATCTCTCCTCGCTGGTGGAGCGGGTCGCGCCCGGCAAGCTGATCGATGAGCTGATCAAGGCGCAGCACAACTGCGTGTCTGACCGGCGAACCTATGGCGGCAACGTCGTACGCATCGCGCACGAGAAGCTGCTGGTCTTTCGCAAGGAGCGCGGTTCACTGCATTTCCTGGCCAAGGTCCAGCAGCGCGCTCAGGCCATGCAAGGCATCACCTGGCGCGCCGCAGTGCGTCGGTTGCTGCAGGGTGGCAAGACGCTGCACCTCAAGGAGATCAACACGCAGCTCGAGGCCTTCGCGGCTACCCGAGCGAACAACCATTGGGAGGCCAAGATTCGGCAGGTCGTCCAGGACGAGCGCTATTTCGAGCGCGTCGCGCCTGGCACCTATCGACTCGCGGCATGACGATCTCGCCCCCCACCAGCCTGGCGGAGGGGGGCAGAGACCGCTTCGGCAAGAGCAGCTTGCTCAAGCGGTTTCAGGCAGACCCATGGTGGTCTGTTTTGAAAAGCTGGTACCACCAGCACTTACTAAACCGACGGGGTTTAACAACCCCGTCGGGGCGTTGTTATCCCGTCACAACCGGAGATAACAATGTTGAAAAAAATAGGTCTATTGGGCGCATTCGTCGCCCACGTGCTCGTAGGGGTGCTGTTCTTTCTGATCCTGGCTTCGGCCGCCTTGCTGCTCGCTTGGTTTACCCACCAGGTCGGCACATTGGATTACGGAAAGCCGCTCGTCCCTATTCTTACAGTGCTCGAAAAAGCGGTTCTCTACGGTGACTGTGCGTTTTTTCTGTGGTGGGTGATAAAATCCACCATCAAAGCGTGCAAGAACCTAGACTAAGATCAATTGATGGGTTGCCTGGCAGCCCTTTAATAGGACATCACCAGAGGAAACAGCTATGAGTGAGTTCATTCGTGGCTTCAAGCGCGGCGCAAGAGAGACCATGTACGGCTACTGGGCGCCCGCCGTGGCTTTGTGGAGACTGCTGTCGAGCACTACGGACGATCTGATCCGGAAGGCGAACCAGGCAGAGAAATAGAGCTTTCCTTCTACATCAGCGGCGGTCCAGGCTTGCCTGCGCCGCTGCACCCGTTCCTCTTGCTGGGAACGCCGATGTCGATGCAGGGCCCTCGTGGCTCTGGATCGACGGATCGGAAACCGTTTCGCAAAGCAGGCCTTTGCAAAGCGGTTTCAGCGTGGCCAATGGTGGCCGCGTCGAAAGGCAGCTGATCCTCTATCAGCACATCGATAAACCCTGGCGGGAGCTCTCCCGCAGGGACTGGTCTCGCCCTCTACCGGAGAGACCATGGAAGTCACCGCACCCCACCTTGCGAACTATCTCTACTCAGGCTTCGTCTCGACGTTTTCCGACGTTGAGCGTGAACGGCTCTGCCAGGTGTATCCCTGGGCCAGAATCAACTTTGCCGAAGGAGAGGTGGATGTCCACACGAGCTTTCGCGCCCGCCTTACGGATGGGCGCACGTTGCTGTGTTTGTTCCCTGAGGCCCTTGGCGATCACGTGCTGATCGTCGACACGCCAATGGAGCTGCTCAAGCAGACCCTGATACCGCTCGTGTCCATCGAACGCATCATCTACTCATAACCTCACCCAGCCGGGCCTAGTCCCGGTAGGGACACGGCCTGGCTCTACCAAGGAGCTAGACCATGAATCACAAAAACGCGGTACGTCCCTGTGCCGAAGCGGATGCCCTGAAGCTCGTGCAATCGCTGCGCGCGCTCGACGCCAAACAGCTGCTGCAGGCGGCCGTCGAACGAGGGCTGACCTTCGGTGACTGCATCAACGCTTTTGGCGTGACGCGTGAGGAAAGCGCGTTCGTAAGGGCTGCGCAGAGGGCGCCGGATGACGACATCGAGTTCGACGACCTAACCGTCGTTGCCCGAAGCGAGCGCGGTGCTTTTGTGCACTGCTGGCACTTCGTGCCGAATGCCGCGGCCGGGATTCCTGAGCCGTCGGTGATGCTCGAGGAGTTGCTTCGCTTCGCCTCCAGCATTGAACAACCTCAAAGCATGCGATTGCAGATGTTGAGGGGAGCGATGGCGCAGGTCATGGAAGCCGTGGATGAAAAACTCGATGAGCTTGAGGGCGTACCGTGTGAGGTCTCGCCCATGCGCATTGAGTTTGGGCCCTACGCTCTGGACATCCTCCCTTCTGCCCTCGTCATCGAGTTAGTGAGCGGCGCGAAGGCCATAGGATTTTCGGGTGTTTTAGCTGAGGCACTGCTGAACTGGATCGATTATCAGGGCAACCTGCTCGACCAGTTGGCTGCCGAGATGTTTGTGGCCGCCGCCTGAATCCAGGCCGCGCTGTAAGAATCTTTCACGCGATCATGCGATCGGTGAAGACGATGTAGCTGAGCATCTTCCTTCAGCACTTCAACCCACCGCGGGGATCTCTGTCCCCGTGGGGCAGGGGTCTCTGCATTTTCGATGGAGGCCTGTTATGGGAGACCATAGCAAGAAAGACCCTGCTGTCCGCGTTCCCTGGTACCACCCATTGATGCACTTTGCCGGCCATAGCTTGGTCGGTACCGGCATCTTCCTCATCGTCGCCATGCCGGCGGTGCTGCTGGGATACCTGGTGCACAAGCTGCGGGAGTACAACGTCGCTGAGTTCACGCTCACGGTGCTGTTCTTCCTCGAGCACACCATCCTGGTGGTCGATGCTTTGCTGTTCCTGTCCTACCTGGGCTTCACGTCCTGGAAGGCATTCAAGGAGATCAAAGATGATCACTGAAGGCTCGAAGGTAAGAAGAGCGGTAGCGGAGTTCATCACGGCGGCCCGCGAGGCGCCGCGCATCTACTTCGCTCCGTTACGCGGGGCTATAACCGGTGTCACTTTGCAGTGGCGACAGCTGCAAAACTGCCACCAAAACAGTGGCACAAAGCCGTTGTGATGGCACCAGCCCGGGCGTATGCTCGGGACATGTACTGGCGAGGAGCCGACCATGTTCCGACATCACCTGGTGCGTTTCTTCAAAACCTTCGCTGCTGAGTTCGTCAGCGCTGCTAAGCAGGCGCCGGCGATCTACTTCGCACCCCTGCGGGGCGCGATCAATGCGGTAAAGGCGCAAGCCCGCAAGGCTTGAGCGTAATCCTGGCCAGCCTCTCTTCCGGGAGGCTGTGCTTTCACCGATAGACGTATCAGCGGGCCGCAAGGCCTTTCCCCACGGGACTTATGCTCCCGATGGGGGCAGGGTCCCTCCCAACCAGGAGGTGCACCATGGCCGAGATCATCAATCTGGTGATTGTCGTTCTCGATCTGCTTCTCTGAAGCGATCACTCAAGCGAGTCCCCGCCCACACGGCGGGGCTTGCCTTGAGTCTACTGCGGAGTGCCCATCAGGCAGCCCACAGTGGATTCTCGATGGCGCCATGGTGCGCTTTCGCGATGCAGCAGCTGAGCTCTTCAGCACCGGCCTTTCGTTCTGATAGGCCAACCCTCAACCCGCGCGGGCTTCGTCCCCGCCGGGGCCGGACTCCGCGCTTACCGGAGATCCAGGAATGTCTATCACCACCGCGCTTACCACCATGATGGCCCGCCAGCTCGACAAGCTTGGCTATCCGTCTGACGACGTGCGCTTCTCCCTCGGCTACTGCCAGGGAGACGGCGCAAGCTTCACCGGTACGCTCGACATCAAAAAGCTTGGCCCGCGCCTGGTACCGGAGATTCTTCCGGCGATCTGGAGCGAGCTCAAGGAAAACGCTGACCAGGACGAGGAGCTCACGCTGTCTCGAGGTCCAGGTCGCTATGTACACGAGCGGTCGACGTCCTTGAGTGAGTCTGCGCGCAGCGTCGAAGGCACTGCCGCGGACGTCTACGGCAGCCCAACTCACAAGGTAGCCTTCTACCGCTTCATGAAGGCCCTGGAGGAGGATGTCGTGTCCACCGGGGCGATGCTAGCGCGTATGGGCTATTCGCTCTCTGAGTGCTACATCGAGGAAACCGAGGATCTGCGGATCTTCAAGCTCGATCGCTTTCGTGTGGAGCTCAGCGCCTTCAAGGATGAATCCTACGACCCGTTCGAGTCGGAGACCACGAACGAGGAGTTTGATGAGCGGGTTGCTCAGGTCCTGAAGGGCGATCTGCGCTTCTGCGCACTGGAGGCCAAGGTCTACCTGGTCACCAGTGAAGAGGAGGGTGGCGACATCCTTCTCGCCGGCAAGCACGTCTACGGCGTAGAGCTTCCGGAAGGTCGGCGCGTTTGCTGCGCCGGCCGCGAGCTCATTCACGAAGCTATCGGTACTGCCCGTCAGTACCTCAACTCGCTGTCCCTACCGCGCCTGCGGCAGGCAGCCTGATCCAACCAACCCCAGGGGGGCTTATCCCCCTCTGGGGGCGAAGTCTCTCTGGACCACTCCCCAGCGCCGGGGCTTCCCCAAGCTCCCGTCTCGGGGGTTTCGGGAAGCCCCGGTGCTGGGCTTTACCTGGAGGTCCATGATGAGAAATTTGAAAGCGAGTGTGGTGCGTGACGCGGCAAAGGTGCGGGGCTGGGATTCCATCCTGGAAGATCTATGCCCTGAGATCGATGCACGCGCATTCAGCAAGGTGGGGCGCCATGTCGCCTGCCCTGTGCACGGCAAGACTGGGCGCAAGGGCGATGGCTTCCGCTTCTTCCGCAAGGACTTTCACGAGTCCGGCGGCGGTATCTGCAACACCTGCGGTGCGTTCCCGGATGGCTTCGCGCTGCTGCAGTGGCTCAAGGGTATCGACTTCGCTGATGCGGTATCTCTGGTGGGTGACCGCCTGGATATCCGCTCTACCGATGACGAGAACGTGCAGGAGCGTGTCAACCGGCAGAGCCTGCCCCAGCTTCAAGCCCGGCGCGAGGCCGCGGCCGCGAAGCAGGCGGAGGAGGACACGATGCTGCGCAACCGGCTGAACAAGATGTGGGCGGAGACCATCCCGCTGACTCATCCTGATGCCGAGCCCGCGCGGTTGTACCTGGCCAGCCGCAAGATCCTGATCTGGGATCGCAGCGGCCTCGAAGGCACGGTGCGGTTTCACCGGGGCCTGGCCAGCCACAACGAAGATGGGCGCTTTGAAGGCGAGTACCCGGCGATCGTCGCCAAGGTCTCGAAGGCGAAGATGCCAATCACCCTGCACCGGCACTTTCTCACCGCCCGCGGCGAGAAGGCACCGGTGGAGAACCCGAAGAAGATGTGCGCCTATCCCAGTGATCGTCAGGTCACCGGTGGCGCGATCTGCACCGGGCAGTGGGATGCCCCGGTCGTCGACCTGTGCGAAGGCCTGGAGACTGCGTTTGCGATCGAAACAGGGATGGATCTTGCTGTTCGGGTTTACCCGGCGGTGAGCGCCACCTTGCTGGAAGCGTTTGAGCCTGGGCCGTCGACCAAGCTCGTTCGCATCTGGATCGACAAGGACCGGTCAGGTCGTGGAGAGGAAGCTGCCAAGGTGCTGCGCAAGCGGCTCTGGGAGCGGAACATCCAGCTGCAGGTCTTCGTGCCGCCGCTTCCCATTCCGGAAGGGGCCAAGGGCGTCGACTGGAATGATGTGCTGTTGCAACTGGGGCGGATGGGCTTTCCGCAGTCGGCGAGGAGGGCAGTTGCGTGAGCAGTTACCTCTTCGATCCGCGGATTGTGCCCACGGCACCAGGTAGCCACGGTATCGACCCCTTCGCGCCACCGGCAACGTTTGCCGGCGGCCCGGAGGAGTACCGCGCGCTGGTCAGGGATCGGTACCGGGAGCACTACGGCCGGTACCGGATCCTGCTGCACGTAAAGGCTGCAGAGGAGGGCGCCACACTGACCTTCCTCGGGCCCTACGCGGCAGAAGCACAACTCATCATCAACACCTTGTTCGGTCAGACCGAGCATCCTGAAAGGGTCAGCGCACGCTGACCCTTTTTTTTCGTCTGGCGATCAGCCTGGGCGCCTTTCGTCTCGCAAGGCACGCGCCGGTTGCCAGGTAGCTGGTCCGTTTAATACTGTATAAAAGAACAGCCCCATGGGACCTGTGGAGATGGCCCGCACCTCACCGCCGGCGTTGACGCCCTATGACCAGCTCGCCGCACGGGTTCACAGGCAAGTCATGAGTGCGCCTGGCGTCCGAGAAAAGCACGTCCACGTTGAGCGACGCGACGCGCGAGATCAGGACTGGGATCAGCTGCTCGAGGCGATCAGCGAGATGGAGGGCGTCATCATTGCCCATCGCGATGACGGTAGCGTCGACCTGTTCTGGAAGGTCAGCTACGACGAGTTCTAAGTGATCGTATGACGCGCTGGCAGGTTCGACCCAGAACCGCGCTAGAATCGGCGTTTGCAATTTTCAAAAGGCATGGAGACTAGGTTCCAGTTACCTGCCGAGATCCAAACGATGACCTATAAAGTTTGCAAAGTGAGCACTGCGGCCACGGACGTGCCAGGCGTCTATAACGTCCTGTTCAATGGCGACGACCGCTTCTTCCGCCGGATCGAGATCCACCTGAGCCGAGACCTGGGCGACAACGTGCTCGACTTCATCGAGCTCTACGGCCTGTGGTGCGCCCTCGTGCAATTCGAGCTGGCCGGCCACCAGCGTACCTGCGGAAACCTTAAGCTTGTGGTGTCTCGCGGCGCGGTGAAGCGCCTGCTGCTCTCGGACAGCTCCAAGGGCGAGCTCTACGAGACGTCGAACGCGCTGCGCACTCAGTTCTTCGGCCTGAGCGGCATCAGCGTCGAGAAGAACAAGCCCTGGACCCGCGAGGAGCATCTTGCCTTCTGCGTGCAATGGGATGGAACACCCCCTCCGCAGCCGTCGGTGGAGAACCCAGTCTTCGGCAAGATCTATCTGACCCATCACACCCTTGTCGAGTACCTGGACGAGACGAAGGGTGAGTGCAAGCCGGAGAACGTTTTCCCACGACTGGCCCGGGTAGTCCGTGACCTGAATCGCGAAGTGACGCTTCCTCCCGAGGTACTTCGGCATAAGCAGCATCGGCACGCCGGTAACCAGGACGGCGTGCGGTACCTTGGCAGCATGGCGGGCTGGCAGCTCGTGACGAGGCCCGCGTTGGACCAGTCGGGTCTGCTCGCGATCACCGTATACCAGAGACAGGGGTACTGAAGGATCCATGGAAGCAGGGCTCAAGCGATACCTTTCCAAGCTACGGCCGGAGCTGCTCGCGATGGTGCGCGCCGTCGAGCCGGCGCTGTGGGAAACGATTCGCGACGCTTCGGAAGAGGAGCAGGTCGCCGCGTTGGCCAACTCCTACGCGGTCATGCAGGGCATCAGCCACCAGGCCCTCGGGCAAGCAGGCTTTGAGCAAGGCAGCCTGATTCAGCGGCGGGGGGAGCAGCGTATCTACCGCCTGCAGATCATCAAGATCGACTGGGACGCTCGCGGTCGGCCCGAAAGAATCTTTTTCTACGGGCACGACTCCAGCAAGGGCAATGCTCAGATGGATCTGCTTGGCAAAAGCAGTGAGTTCACCAGCATGCGTACTGGACTGTGCATCGACGGACCTGACCTGCTTAGGTTCATCAGGTAACTCCAGGGCGGCGACCGGCGATCGATAGGTGGTGAGGCGTCACCCAGCGAGGCCTCCGAATGGAGGGCCCGCACGTCAGCGGCGCGATCGAATCTGGTTGAGCTTGAACGCGCCTCAACGACGCAGCATGTCCCGCAGTCGCTTAGCCAATGAACAGCCGTGCCGCGACCATAAGCGCCAATCCTGCGCCCAGGGCGAGCACCTGCTTCGCTCGACGGCGGTTCTGCAGCAATTGATGCAGGCCTCGTTCGATCCAAGCTACGGGTGAGGCGCCTCGGGTGACGACGTTGGCGAACTGCATAGCGCCCAGTACGGTGGCCAACGCCATTACCGGGCCTAGCATGGGTACGGCGCGTCCCCACATCCAGACAAACCCCGCGGGCAGCAGGCTGGGAAACACATGGCGCAGCACCAAAACGCCGCTGCCTCTTCGAGTCAGGCGCCGTGGCAACATCCTGGCGCTCATTGCGACATCTGCTGGCGCGAGCAGCCGTGATAGGTCCGTCCACAGGCGCATGAGCCAGGTGGCGGGCAGCACAAACGCCAGGGGCACGACCGCTAGCGGTGCTACGAGCAGTATCCCGAGGCTTTCGCCGAGGGTCTTTTCCGGGTTGGCGATCAGCATGATGGTCAGCGCTAGGGACAGCATCGCCCACAGGTAGACGTAGCCCCAGCGCCAGTAGCCGCGTGGCATCCAGGATCGCCACTCCGCGAAGTAAGGTTGCTGCAGAGCGGCTGGTATCTGGGAGAAGGACGCGATGTCCTCTTCCAACGCTATGCAGGCCTGCCAGTCTTCTGTCGTGAAGCTATCGGCCCACTGTCGCCGGCGGCGGTCGTCCAGGTCGCCGAGCAGGAACCACGCTGCCCGTTGCCCGGCTGTTTTCGCCGGCGCGGCGAGCTGGTCGCGCAAGCTCGCCTCCAGTGCGTAAGCATGGCAACGCCCTACCATCACGGCCCAGCGCTTGACGCTGCAGGGCAGGTGGCCACGCTCTTCGCTCCAGACATTGAGTGCGCATACCCGATCAAAGAAAGCCGGCGTCCAGTGCCCGTCGTTCTCCAATAGCTCGAACACGTCGGCCTGGAACCGGGTCCGGCGGTCGAGTGGTTGCAGCCAGTCGCTTTCCAAGGCCACACGAAGCTGCTTATAGGCCTGCGTCTCGAGGCCCTGCGCGAGGGCCTGACGCATCTGGTCAAGCACCTGGAGGGCGAGCTGGTTGGCCAGCACAGCTTCCTCACGCAGACCCAGGTAGTCGGGCTGGGCCAGGGTCAGCCAGTGGAGATTGGCTTGCGCCCAGGCCAGGGCTTGCAGGTCAGCGCTGTTCAAGCACCGCTGCAGGAGCTGTCGCTGAAAAGCAGCCTCCAGGCCTTCGCGCCTGGCTGTCTCCCAGGCCAGGGTGAGGTCACCCTTGAGCAACCCGGCGAGGCGACTGGTGGCGTCTGGAAGTGGCTGCTCGGATAGGCGCTGGAGGGAAGGCTCTGTGGGCGGTTGTTCTGCTGCGCGCTGGATCGGTTGGACCGGTGCGGCCAGCGGAGTGCCGTCCATCTTAGGCACAGGATCGACCGGCGTCGCTGCTGCGGGGGAGGGTGAGTACACCCATTGAGTGGCCTTGGCCCCTTCGTCCAAGCTTGCCGGCCGACTGAGCTCTGCCAACGCGCACTCGTAGGCCTGCCGCAGGCGTTGAAAGGCTTCCGGATCCGTATCGGGTCGGTGAACCTTCAGGAGACGCGCATAGACGCGCTTGAGATCCCGCTCGGTGGCCGCCTGGGAGAGCTCCAACAGGTCAAGTTTCATGCCTGGCCTCAGAGACGTCGTTCGAGACGATCCAACCGCTCCGCCAGCGACTTGCGGGCATCGCGGATCACGCGCTCATCCTGGGTGTCGAGCGCTCGCTGGAAATCTTGCGCCAGGCCGCCGGCCCGCTCCCGGAGGTCACCCAGGCTTTCTTGATACAGGCGCTCCAGCCTGGCCATCAGCACGCTGTTCACCTGCTGATCGCGAGGATGCACCTTGAGGGCGGAAAGCGCTTCCAGGCGCTGCGCGATCTCTTCCGGGCTCAGGACGCCCGGGTTGTTCTCGATGACCAGGCTAAATCTCTCGCCGGTCAGCGGCACGTGTGCCTCTGCCTCCAGCAGCCCGTTGTTGTCATAGGTAAAGCGCACCTCGATTCGCACCTCACCCGCCCGGCGCGGTGGCACAGGTACCTCGAGCTCGCCCAGGTAGATGTTGTGCTTCACCAGCCGACTCTCGCCCTGGAAAATGCAGAGCTTCACCGCGGTCTGATTGTCGTCGAGCGTGGAGACCGTCTTGACCCGGCTGACTGGGACTACGCTGTTGCGCTCGATGATGGGAAGGTAGATCCCATATTCCCGCCGGAGGTCATCGCCTGACGTCGTTTCGATGCCGAGCGTGTAGGGACAGACGTCGGTCAGCACCACTTCGTCCAAGGAGGCGTGCCTGGCCTTGAGCGCGGCTTGGATCGCGGCGCCCTGGGCCACGACTTCATCGGGGTTGAGCTGCATCGACGGAAAGCGGCCGAACAGGCCGGCGACCAGGCGGCGTATCAAGGGCATACGGGTGGTGCCGCCTACCAGCAGCACCTCATCCAGATCGGCGGCGTTGATCCGTGCGTCCCTTAGCGCGCGCTCAATCGGGGCGCGCATTCGATCGAGGAGCGGCTGGTAGAGAGCCATCACCTCATCCTGAGTGATCTCCAGGCTCCACTCACGGCCGTGCTCGTGGATAGCAAACTGCGCCCGGGGCTGCTGTCCGAGCTGGTGCCGCACCCGCTGTGCTTCACGGCGCAGGCGCTGCGCCAGCGCGCCGGTGGTGGCGTCAGACAGGCCCGCGGCCGCCGGCGCCGCCAGGAAGTGCGCGACCAGGACGTCGTCGAAGTCTTCACCGCCGAGGAAGTTATCGCCGGCGCTGGCGCGGACCTCCATCACCCCTTCGAACAGCTCGAGGACCGACACGTCGAAGGTCCCGCCGCCTAGGTCGAACACCAGGAAGGTCGTTTCTTCCTTGTGGTGCAGACCATAGGCGAGGGCGGCGGCCGTAGGCTCGTTGATAAGCTTCTCCACCTTCAGTCCCGCTAGCTCGCCGGCGATACGGGTGGCCTTGCGCTGGGCATCGCTGAAGTAGGCCGGCACGCTGATCACCGCTTCGGTCACCGGCTCGCCCAGGAAGCGCTCGGCATCCTCTTTGAGGCTGCGAAGGACCAGCGCAGAAAGCTCCTCCGGGCGGTACGGCCGGTGCCCTAGCAGCGTTTCTTGCGCGCTGCCCATGTAGCGCTTGAACAAGGCGGTGGTCATCTGCGGATGTGTCTGCAGGCGCTCGCGGGCGATGTCGCCAACCACCAGCTGGCCATTGTCGTCCAGGCCAACCACGCTTGGGGTCAGCACCTTGCCCAGTGCATTGGGGATCAGCTGGGCAACTTCGCCGCTCCAGACGGCGACCAGGCTGTTGGTGGTACCCAGGTCTATGCCGATGATCATGCTCGCTCCTTGCGCTATGCGGACCCGCGCAGGTCCCGTCAAAGGCCGTTATTAGAACGGCTACCACCTGGAGGGTAAAGAATCAGCCGATCGCGCGTTCCGAGCGGGGCGTCAGCGGCCGGCGAAGGTGCTTGCTTCACCTGGGCCAGTAAGCCCGCAGGCGGTCTTCGGGAACGCAGCGCGGTCATCCGGTCAAACAGTGTGGCGCGGCCGAAAGGCCAGCAGCACCAGGTGGGACTTCCCGGAGGCGACAGGGCATGTGCAGTCACTATGAGGCGCCGACGCCGGCGCGGTTGAAAAGCGCGTTTGGCGCGCCCTTCGACGAGCAATACCAAGGCGAGCTATGGCCCCTCTACATGGGGCCCTTCGTCCGGCTGAACACAGTCGAGGGGGAGGAGGATGGCGCACCGGAGTACGACATCTCGGTAGGCCAGTTCGGCTTGCTGCCTGGTTGGGCAAAGGACAGGAAGCTCGGGCGCGGCACCTACAACTGCCGCTCGGAAACGGCCGCCACGAAGAACTCCTTTCGCACGGCCTGGAAGAGGGCCCAGCACTGCATCATTCCAGCGGCGGCGATCTATGAGCCAGATTGGCGTAGCGGGAAAGCGTTGCCGACACGGATCGAGCGCGCTGACGGCGGCCTGATGGCGATTGCCGGCCTGTGGGAGGAATGGAGCGATCCCGACGGTAAGGGGCGCTTCAGCTTCACCATGCTGACCGTCAACGCTGACGATCACCCCTTCATGAAGAACTACCACCGGCCTGAGGACGAGAAACGGATGCTGGCGATACTGCCGAATGGGTCGATCAAGGACTGGCTGATGGCATCGGCCGAAGCCTCGACGGGCTTCCTGCGCCAGTATCCCCCGGACCGCCTCCAGGCGGCTTGAGCGCTCCCAGCCTCTCGTGTCCACCGGCGCTGCGAGCGATGCCGTGCCGGTTTGACTGGGAAGGGGTAGCATTACCGTGAGTACGCAGGCGAATCAGCGAGATTTGATCA
This sequence comes from Pseudomonas sp. PS02302, assembly GCF_029959585.1. Classification (NCBI taxonomy): domain Bacteria; kingdom Pseudomonadati; phylum Pseudomonadota; class Gammaproteobacteria; order Pseudomonadales; family Pseudomonadaceae; genus Pseudomonas; species Pseudomonas sp. PS02302. Next base: position 63,743 of record NZ_JASCON010000003.1, on the reverse strand, counting down.
TGAGCGAGAGAGAGAACCTGGAGCTTGAGTCCCGGCGTCTCCAGGTAGAAATGCAGCGGATGATCGTCCAATCCATGAGAGATACGGCCGAAATAAACCGGAAGAACCTGGAAATGCTCTCCAAACCAGCTTGGCGATCGGCCGAGTATTTCTGGCTCCCGCTGGGCATCGGCTCCGCCATGGCCTTGATTCCGATGGCAGTCGTTGTTCTGCTACACAAGATGTCTTAGCTCCCCGTCGGCCTATCTTCTATATCGAGTTTTGAGCGAGCCAAAGCCGTTCGGAGATATTGGGGAATGAGTAGCCATGCGTGATCTCCGACAGACGACGCTGCTCACCCCACGCCGCCGCGGCTACCAAGACTACTTGGCCGGCTTGGGCGACCCCTGCCCGTACCCGAACAACACCGTCCAGACGATCGAATGGTGGGATGGCTGGGTGATTGCCGAGCGGATCCTTCGAGAGCTTGATGAGGACGCCCCGGTTTCTGGAATTTGAAATCTGAGGGCCAGGGGCTCAACAGCTGCTCAGATCTCAAGGGATGCGCTGTAATTTTATATAGGATCTGGGTCGTCAAGGTAAGGGGTTCGAGGATTGGAGAAGTAGTAACCAATCGCCGCAATAGTCGGAACGTGAGCTCTATAATTTGGCTGGCTTACTAAGTCTTTGCAGTAGTCACTAACGTACTCTTCATCAAAGTAATACATTCTGAAGAGCATAAACGTTGTGTTCTCTTTTTCGAGCAGCCTCCGTAATTCTGTGGGCAGAGCGATGGCACAGACATCCAGCATGTTTACGGATTTAAAATATTCTTTGTATTCGTCTAGGTATCTGTGGCGATACTGCATCTCTGCAGCGTTGACGTTGGCTGCAGTTAGGTCCCCGTGACTTATTGAATCCCTGATCAAGCCGGTGAGGGTTACCTGCTCCAGTTTAGGACTTAACTCGTTCCACAACATGTCCTGCCAAGCGATTCTAAGCACACGCTTTTCAGGGCCTTCCCTAAGATCTTCGTAAATCCCATGAAAATTGCCTCCAAGATTCGCCATCGTGCTGACAAAATCGCATAGTCCCGTGATTCTTAGGTCTGTTGCAGAAACCTGGCTCAACACCCAGGACATTTTGCTGATCTGTGACTGTGCAGCGTTCATGAATACCATCTGCTGCTCTTTCTCAGCCTGCTCGCTGGCTTGTTCATTGGCCTTTTTAAGTTGTTTGAAACCAACCCAAAACGCCCCTACTGTTGCGAATTGGCCTAGGGCTTGAATTACGTCATTGACACTTAGAGGAAGGCCAAGTTGCTTTATATTGCCTCGCTCAAAGTATAAGCCTATAATCAAAGGAACAGCAGTGCATGTGGCAGATAGTAATATACGGTTCCGACTGCACCAAGACTTGAAGCGGTTGATATTCAAAGCGATCCCTGCGAAATTGCAATTGATTGCAAAATCCTAGTGTATCCGAATTTGGGCAGCGAACACCGCTCTCCCGAAGTAATATCATCCCGATAGAGCGACGCGCGCTCATGGGCAACCCCGCCGGCACCGCCGGCAGCAACCAGAGGTAACAGTATGAAAACATGTGTGGTCTACGGCAGCATGGGTTCGGAGCGGACGTCCGACCAGTACCCCACGGTAAATCTTTGTGACGACTGCTACAGCGATCGCCGATCCAAAGGAGCAGATTCGGAGGTCGTCACGGCGAACGCGACCTACGAAGCGGACCTGGGTGATTGCGACGACTGTGGCAAATCCGCCGCAGACGAAGCTCACGAGCAGAGTTGATGTCAGCGCCCGGACGTAAAATGCGCGTCCGGGCACCCTGCCGCGGCGCGCGTCGACCTCGCATAACAGTGTCTATGCTTCATGCTTGGAATAGCTTTCAGGCCCAATGGTGTGCGCAAGCGAAAGCTTGACTTAGCTTTTGACTGCGGTTTGAAAATCAAAATGCCGCGTTTTGAAATTTCCTACTTTCCGAACCTAGCGCGGGATATTTTTCTAATTCGCATAATCATAATTATGTTAAATTGGATATGGGTTTTGCGTGATAGCCGCTCTTCGCCATCATCAGTTCATTCTTAAAGGAAATTAAGAAGACCTGACAATTATCTCCTACTTCTTCCAAAGCAGGTCATACATGTCTTTCTTAGCAACGCCGAGTAGCTCATTCTTATAGTCAGACCTACAAAAATCCAAAAGTGTCCTTTCAGCGGTTATAAAAAAGCCTAATCCAAAAACCTTCTCGAGTTCCGGAATGCGCTCCGGCCGATAGATACGCAGACGGGAGGTCAGCTTTGAAACCTCCTCCTGGTGTTTCGCTAGGCGCTCTTCCATAAGGAACGTATTGATGGAGTTCCTTGCTTCTGCATAATTAATGTTTTCAGAGTCGGGTGCAGAGATCATAACCTTTGGAGTTGCTGTAATACCTTCAGCCATTAGATAGCTCAAGTAGTCATCTACATCGAGTTTATGGGATACGCTTTCAGTGCTACAGTAAGGGTGTAAGTGAGGTATTTCAAAAAAATTTTTCGTTGACTTTAAGCTTGAGTTGCAGGGATGACAGCTTGGAACCAGGTTGTACAAAGCGAGTGAGAGGTAAGGATAGTAGTCTTGTGAATAAAAGTGGTCGAGCGGCGGTCTTAGGCTAAGTTCAGACGAGGTTGAGATTATTGTATCTATATTAGTAAGCTGACAGTACGGACAAAGTTTGTATATCGCACCGCTACAGAGCGCATAAGCGTTCCACCCTGGCTTCGATTTGCTAGAAAAATAGCTATAGTTGAAAGTTTTTTTGCACGCCATATGGAAATTATTTCTTTCCTCGTCACTCAGCTTTACAAGGCGGCTCTCTATATCAATTATTATTGCTTTGAGTCGATCTGCAGGTGCAAGAGCTATTTCACCTCCGTAGTCCCTTATAAAGTGATCAAGTAGAACGCAAGAATGCGGTTCACTTTTTTTAATAACGTCCTTGATATATTTATCATGTTTTTCCTGAATCTTTCTTGGCCAGCAATCTGTGATATTTATAAGCATGGCTGTTAATCTTTTCTAATCTGTTCATTAAGCATTGCCATAAGCTGCTTACGCAGCGCAGGATCACCGATTACAGAAATCTGGCTAGGCGACACTTCCTCGCCATTTCGAATCCTATCGATTAGCTCCCTAATAATCTTCGCTGTGAAGCTACCTATAGTGCCAGCATTGGCAATTTCGCGCATTACTGTCTCCACTGGAGCACCGAAGGTTGGCTGATCACTGTCTTGTGGAATATCCATAATTCTTTTTATGCTATCCTTGTCTTCTAAATTTACAACAAACTCTCTCGGAAAATCTGACATCAACACTGGGGAGTGCGTGGTGACAATAACCTGGACTGTCTTAAACCAAAGTTTTATGTTGGCAATGGTCTTATCTAGATAATTTATGTAATGCTGCTGCCATTTCAAATGCAAAAATGCATCGCCTTCGTCTATTAAAAGCAGTAGATGCTCATTTTTTGGATTTGGAGCCAGATCGGCAACTGCCTGCGTTATGCTCGCGAACTGATCGAATAGGGCCGCGGCTCCTGAGCTGAGTTGGTTGAACTTAGTAAAGCCAACTCTCGATATGTCAATGTGATGTAATAGGGCGTGTTGACTATGATTTATTTCATGTAAGTCATTCTCTAAAGTTCTATCTCTTAGTATTCTTGATACATGGCGCAGGGTGCCAATCGCTGATCTAAAAGCCGTTCTTGATTTGGTTCTTCTTTGAGATATATTTTTAATCCGGTTTATGCTTATCGTAAATCCCAGATCTTCTAATAGCTGAAGATCTCCGCCAAGACTGGCTTTGCAAGACCTCTTTGCGGAAACATATGCCCTTAACCTTATTGCATAGTCGTCTCCTGCTAACGCTTTATATGTTGTTAAAAATTTAGATCTTAAGTGTTCTTGTTTACTCCTAAGATTGAGAAACTCTGGGCTGTCGTAGGTGGCTTTCGTTTCACGTAGTTCTAAATGGACATGCTCTAAATAATCATACTCGTTCTGGATCTCCACAAATAAAGAGTCTTGAATAAACCTTCTTCGGGCGATTAGGGTTAGTAGGTTTTCTATGTCGCGATCTGTAATCGGATCAAGCTTTAAATAGGATAGGATATTTATTTTGAATTCTTGTTTAAGTTCCTCCGCTATGCGTGTCTCAGTATCGGTAAGAGATTTGGCCAGTTTAGATGGCCGTGGTACTAGCATCTTTAAGTGAGGGTCTGAAACCGGCGTTTCTCTCAGGTATGGAACTGGCGTATAGTAAATTATGCACGTTTTATATTTTTCTTCAGGATGATCGAAGGCAACACTGTCATGCGCTTTTCTGTCGCCAGAAAGGATTTGATTCATAAGCGAGAACAGGCAAGCTGTTTTGCCTGAGCCATTTGGCCCTACCAATAACGTCATCGAGTTGGCCTGATATAGGCTGTCTCTTCCGAGGTTTATAGTTTTAGAACGATGTAGTTTAATTTCTCGTCGCTCATGAAGAAAAGACCTGATCAACTGTTTCTCCTTAAGTGTTCGATGTCTCGTGTGTAGTGCTTATTCATTGCTTGGATTGATTTATTTGTACGGCTTCGTCCTGCGTTAAATCGAATATATTGGGCTTGCCTTACGCCGGCAGGAAAGCGCTAGCCGATTCGGAACTACCGAGCCAATGATCGGCAGGCCAAAGGTAGCAAAGACTATCAGGTCATTGCCTTCCACCTGAACGAGCCCTAGGTGGGCGCAAACCCGCCGCATCTACGTCACGCTGCTCCTTAGCATGTCCTCATCATATCGGTCGGAATGACGAGTCATGCTGCATCCCCAAAACACCACTCGTGATGCTCTTTCACTGCCGCATGGTCATCAGCGCCAAGGCGAGCTAAGCCCTACCCTCGCGCGCCTTGCCGCGGCCTACGGTAAGGCGATGACGCCCGAGCAGATCGCCAAAGAGTTGGAGTACAGCGCCACCTATGTGGCGAAGAAGATCGGTGCCGCCGGCTACGAGCACCTGCCCTGGGTCAAGGCGATAGCCCCTCATCGGCGAAAGCGCGGCCTACGCTGGGTCTACGCGACCGAAGCCGTCGCGAAGTACCTGGACACTCCCCAATGAGGCGGACCGTGCACATAGCGTTGTTCAGCGCTCTGTGGGTGAGCCTGGCTCATGGTCAGGCCGGTGCTCCGGCTCCTGCTTCCCCGGGCGCGAAAGATTCTTTCGCTGCACCTGGTAGCGAGAGCTTCTACCGAGGAAAGGCCGAGGGGTGGTTCTGGTACAAGGACCCGCCCGAGGACGAGCCTGAGCTCGAGGTGAAAGCGCCGCTCCCTCCTCCACCGCCACCCGCGCCGATGCAAAAGGCCGAGCCGCCGGCGGCGCCTGCAGCGGAACCTGGCCCCGAGCTGTTCAGCGTCGCCTGGATCCGCGACAACCTGCCCAAGTACCGCGATCGCGCGATCGATAATCCGACCGATGCCAACGTGCAGGCCTACTACTACCTGCAGCGCGTCATGATGGACAAGTCGTCCAAGTTCTCCGAGCGGTCCAGCCAGGTGATCATGCGTGATCCGTTCCTCGACGAGGACAGCCGGCGGCCGGTGGCCACCTATGCGGCGAACGCGCTCAATCGGGAAGTCTCGAACAACCGGGACAAGGTGCTCAAGGGCCTGGCCAACAAGGTCGGCCTGTTCTTCTTCTTCAAGGGCAACTGCGTGCTCTGCGCTGAGCAGGCCGCCGTGCTGCAGTCCCTGACGGCGGCCACCAGCATCCGGATCATCCCGGTCTCGCTGGACGGCGCGCCCCTCGACAATGGGCTGTTCGCGAACTACCGCACGGACGATGGTCAGGCCAAAAAGCTTGAGGTCTATCAGGCCCCTGCCCTCGCCTTGGCGATCCCGCCGGGCCGGACCGAGATTGTCGGCTACGGCGCCATCACCCTGGACGTGCTGTTCAACCGGGTCCTGATCGCTGCGCGCGAAGCCTCGCTCATTGACCAGAAGACCTTCGCCTCCACGCAGCCCTTCTTCGACAACGGCCTGCTGACCCTCGAGGACAACGATGGGCTCAGCCAGGACCAGATCGACCAGGACCCCGCCGCGTTCGTTGAGAGCATGCGCCGCAAGCTCGCCCGCAAGACCATAGATGGAGAGGTGCCCCATGAGGCGCAGCAGTAAGCAGTCGTTGTGCGCAGCCGTGCTGGTTGTGGCCCTCGCGCCCCTGGGCGCCTATGCCAACATCGAGAGCCAGCTGGACTCGATGTTCAACTCGATGTCCAACAGCACCGACCCGGGCATGTACCAGACGGCAACCCGAGGGGTAGTCAGTGGCGGCTCGATGCGGATCCGCAACCAGATCGCGACGGCGCCGGTCGTCTCCTTCCGGCCGCCCTCCTTCCAGGCCGGCTGCGGCGGCATCGACATGTTTGCTGGCTCCTTTTCGTTCATCAACGCTCAGCAGTTTGTTCAGTCGCTACGCTCCATCGCCTCCAACTCGGTAGGCGTAGCGTCCGGCTATGCGTTCAAGCTAGCGCTCAAGGCGATGGGGCCGACGGTAGAGAACACCATCGCCAACCTGCAGGAGACTATGCAGGATCTCAACGGCCTCATGTCCAATAGCTGCCAGCTCGCCCAGGGCCTGGTGACGGACGCGTTCTCCGCGTTCGAAGGCAAGGACAACATGCAGACGGCCACGGGGAACACCGTGAAAGGCCTTGCTGACAGCTTCGGCTCGCTGTTCTCCGGCAGCACCAACTCGAAGTCGCCGACGGAAGAGAAGAGCAAGGCTGGCAACTTCGTCAGCTGCGAGGACACCGGCAACGTCGTCTGGTGCGCCATGCAGCAGTACAACAGCCAGCAGTTCTTCAAGTACGGATCTCAGCAGACCGACGAGATGATCATGTCCTTCACCGGCTCGGTAGTCATCACCGGCCTGGTGGACGCGGCCGATGGTAAGGGGCAGGTACCCGAGACCAAGCCGATATTGCCGACCAGCATTTCGCTGCAGGACATCGTCGAGGGGCAGAAGACCCAGACGGTGCCGATCTACTCCTGTGCCGGGGACACAGCGGCGTGTCTGGCGCCCAGTATCAACCCGATCGCTTTCGACGGCTTGGCGGAGAAGATCATCAAAGGCTTCAATGGCTCGAACGGCTCCGTCGGCATCGTGAACAAGTGGGCGACTAACACAGGGGCGTTCACCAACGATGAGCAGGCCATCCTCAACATGATGCAGAAGCCGGGCTTTGCCGGCATGGTCCAGCGCCTGTCGCAAGGTAGCGAATCGATGGCCCGCGGCTTCGTTTCTGCCCACGCGAAGATGCTCGCGCTCGAAGGCGCGTATTCGCTGGTGAAGTCCTACATCGACTCGGCTGAGACAGTGATCACCCGCGGCAAGATGGTCGACAAGCTAGGCAAACCTGCCGGGGAATTCATCGGTACCGCACGTGACCGCTTGGTGCAGGAGCATCAGGCGCTGCTGAGCCGCTACGGCAACGAAAACGACCTGGTGCTCGATTACGAGGCGCGCATGAAGGTGCTGCCCACGCCTGCCGCATTTATCAACGTCGAAAAACCTGTGCAGGGAGCTCAGTAATGGAGTTCTCAATCTACTCGGTAGGGTCGGCGACCTACCTCGAAAGCATCCTCAACGCCGTGGCAATGATCTCGGGATCGGGCAGCATCGAATCGTTGGCCAAGGTCGGTCTGTTGATCGGCGCCCTCTTCCTTGGCTTCCAAGCGGTATTCAAGAACCAGGCTATCCCTTTCCAGCAGGTGGGCGTGGCCCTGATCCTGTACATGGCACTCTACGGCCCCACCGGCCGGGCGGTCGTGGAAGACGTTTATGACGGCACAGTCGTGGTCGTCGACAACGTGCCGATCGGACCGCTGTTCGTAGGGTCCGTGGTGTCCAACATCGGCTACAAGCTGACCAGGGAGATGGAGCAGGCCTTCTCCACGCCGGCCATGACGACCTACGGGTTCGCCGACCCCCTCACGACCTTGATGAAGGTGCGCGGCGCTACCCGCAATGTCCTGGCGATGCCGTCTGTGATGGGCGACACCCGCGCCGGGGGAGACTTCGTACGGTCGTGGATGACCTATATCAAGGAGTGCACCCTGGTTGGGGTAGGCCGTAACGTGGCGGCCTACGGGGCCCTGATGCGAAGCAACAACCCTGTTGATTCCATGAGATTCGACAGTCAGGTTTATGGGACAGAAATCTTCGAGGGCAACACCGGCGTCGGTACCTACTACAACTGCTCGGAAGCGCACACACATCTCAAGGCGCTCAGCGCTTCAACGCAGAGCGGCATCATGGACGATGTGGCAAAGCTGGCGTTCCAGAAGCCTGGCAAGACGGTCACCGGTGACGATGTCACCACCCGGGTGGACGATGCACTTCGCGGCTTGAATCTCCAAGTGGCAGACGCCCGTGCCTTCACCATGGCATCCGTGCTGCTTCCGATCTTCGAGCGCGCGCCAGCACAGAAGGCCCTTGAGGACCAGCAAGGTGCCTACGCCATCATGCTCAGCCAGGCTCAGGCGCAACAAGCCACCCAGTGGGCTGCAGAAGGCTCGATGTTCACGCGCTATGTCCGGCCATTCCTGACGTTCTTCGAAGGCCTCATCTACGCCATCACCCCCATGATGGCGTTCCTCCTGGTGATGGGTACCTTCGGGATGAATCTCATCACCAAGTACATCACCATGCTGTGCTGGATGATGCTGTGGCAACCCATGTTGGCCATCGTCAACCTCTATACCAACTGGTACACCGGCACGGTGATGGAGGGGCTGCTCGCGACCACCAGCAGTGTCACGGACGGCAATGCCCTTTCGTTCGAGATGATGAAGCAGATGATGCCTGCCCTGGACAGCGCGATCGGCGTTGCCGGCTTGATGGCATCCTCGGTACCAGTGATCAGCATGTTCCTAGTCACCGGTAGCGCGGTCGCGTTTACCAGTATGGCTCAGCGTCTCGGGGGCTCCGATCAGATCAACGAGAAGATCGTATCGCCTGACGTTGTTACACCGTCCGCGGGCCTGCAAACGACCCCTCATGCCACGAGCGACTACGATAAAGGCCTAAGGATCAATGGCTCCGAAAATCAGCGTGGAACCATTGATATCTCGCAAGGCCTCTCCAACACCATGCAGAGCCAACGGGCCCAGGCAGAGCAGTCGTCTGAGACCTTCAACAAGCAACTGATGAGTTCTTTCGCAAAGCAGTTCGAATCGGCGAAAACAATCGGCGAGCAGGCCGAGGTCGGAAGAGCGATGCAGAGCGCTTTCGGCTTGAGCCGCAATGCGGAATTCAATAGCGGGTACCAAGCGGCTAAAAGTAGCGGGCTATCAAGCAACCAGATTGACGCAGCAGTTGCTGCAACTACACTTTCTGCTAACGGAGCGCTGAAAGCGCCGATGGGGGCTGTCGGATCTGCTTCCGTGGGAGTTGGCGGCAGCACTGCCTCGAGCATCCAAACAAGTGACACGCAAAAGTTAGAAAGTGCGGTGAGTAGTCTGAAGTCTTCGGGACTCAGTGAAACAACAAAAAATGCTATCGATAAAACCGAAGGCTACAAGGTAGCAGAGAACTTCCAAAATTCGGAACGCCTCGGGGTATCTCAATCGGATCAGGAAAGTCTGTCCCGCTCTGCACAAAAAGCTATTTCCGATAATAAGCAATACTCTGAAACTGCTGCATATCAGAAGAGCGTCGGCATGTCCGAAAATATGGGCGTTGACTCTTGGGCAGGTCGTGCGATTCGCGAAGGCAAGGCTGATTCCTTGGTCAATGAGGCAATGAATAAATATCCTCAGGACTTCAAGGAGCAGCACGCACTCAACGCAAGTATGCTTGATCCCGAGCGCCGCGATGTCGGCGCGGCGTTGATCACGCTAGGTAAACACAATGACCTTGGTGTACTGGCCCGGCCTCCATTGAATCACGACGAATACAGCAACATTCGCCAGCTACAGCCACGGGAGTTCTCGGACATTCAGCGCCCCAACACCGAGGGCGTAGAGCGCGACACCGCTAATGCGGGTCACCAGGTGTCCAGCGGTGACTTCGCGCAGCGTCACAGCGCTGGTTATGCGAATGCGTCAGGCCCAGCAGCCACGAAAGCGGTCGGCGATGCCTGGAAGAGCCACGACCGTACGATTGAAGGCTCGGGCCAAGCCTATGCTCAGCGCGCGATGCACGACGAGCGCGCCGCTGCGGAAGGCAGGCTTCGGGATAAGTCCAGAGACGTCGATAACCGCGGCGAGTCCCTTACCAACATCGCCGGCTCGGCTATTGACCGTGCACGTGATTGGGCAGGCCTCAAGCCTCAATTTGAAGCGTACAAGGCGAGTGCGGAGAACCTGGGGCTGCAGGGCGCTCAACAAGACGTCTATGCGAGTGCAAAGCTGGGGCATCTGGACAATGCCGAAGTGAAGCAAAAGTGGGACGGGTATGTAAAAGAAAAGGGGATGGACAAAGAGCTGGCGGCGGGCATGTACGAAAACATCGTTCAGGCTGCTCGGTCCAATAACGGCAATGGCGCGCTAGGCGACGTTATGACGTTAAATCGTGCGGATGATATCGTGGATGACGTGAACCTTCGAGGGTTACAAAAAGGCCACTAAATAAAGCCCGCGTAAGCGGGCTTTATTATTCACCCTCGATAATGTCTTTTATGTGAACGTCTCGCAGATAATTCTCACCCATACGATACGGGTTGTAGATGCCGTCCTGCATCTTTTCAAGCTCCTCTATTGCTGACATGTCGTTCGTCTTCCGGTCACTACTGATTGAGTTACCGTGAGCCATCGCGTGTACTAGAGGCACAAGAGAGATTAAAAACTGCAATCCGCAATACTGGGCTGTCTTCCCAGTGAAGATAGCAGCAGCCGCTCCGGCGACAGTGAAGATAAGGAAAGCTGTAAGGTAAACTGAGTTCTTGGCTCGCCCGGCTATCCAAGCACCGATTAGCATTGCGGAGATTATTGCAATCGCCGCGCAAGATACGAGATCGGCGATTTCAGTTCTATCATCGTGAAGGTATACGATCCCGGTTCCCGATGCTAAAACAGGAAGGATGATCTGCAAGAAAAAGCTCAGTTTGGTCTTGTTTAGATTGCGATTGATCCCATAGAAGACGTGCGAAAAACGTGAGCCGCGCGGTTGCTGTACATCCACTGCAAGTTTATCGACCAAGTTTACGACGCACGCAGTTTGACGCTGGCTAAAGCTGTCAGCCGAGATCAGGTCCTGTATCGACGACACGGTCCGAGTTAGCTCCAACGAGACCCCTTTAAATCTCGTTAAATTGATCGACGCAAGGTCGATGCTATCTGGTGGTAGACCTAGATAGCCTTCGAGCAGGGCTTCCGCCCTACGCACTTCCCCGGCAATGATCGGATGCATGATGCACCTCCTGATTCGATAGACCTATGGTATCGCAGGTCCCAAAAACGCAAGGCTCGCTAAGCCGCCGTTCGCGCCGCTGATGCGCCCTTCCCTCCGTGTTCTGGGCCGCCGCTAAGGCGAGCCAGGCTCTGCGCCAGGCGCGGCTGCTTGATCACGTGCGAGAGGGTGCGCCTCGAAATGGCCGATAGCCACCCGGGCCGCCTCAGCGAAGCTCGTGATGGACTGCGCCACCCAGAGGAGGTGTGGCTCGGCCTCGTCATCCAGATAATCGACGGACACCGCATAGGCGCCGCCCCAGGCCGTAGAGTCCTGGATCTGGATGCGAGTTGATCTCCCGCAGATCTGAAGCACGAACTCGGGGTCGCTAGCATCGGTCCCGGCTCGTTTCTTGAAGCTGTAGCTGGTCATGTGATCGTCCGCTGGATGGGGAAACTGTGTGCTTCAGCAGAACGTATCTGACGCGGTGGAAATGCAACCCCGGCCGCGACGCTAGTCCCCCGTGCGAGCGCCTGGCTTGCCCTGGGCCACATAGGCGATGGCGCCGAGCCGATAGGTCGAGGTCGTAAGGAGCGCAGGTCGGGCGCTGTCCTGTGGCCGCTGGCTACCGGTGGGCAGGTAGAGGTTGTGCTCTGCCCAGACCTCAGCGCGCGCCACGATCGACGTTGCGCAGGGCCAAGGCCTTGCCGGCGAGCACGAACAACCGCAGGTGGGCCTTGATGATGGCGTCCCACTTTTCGCCGCGCTCACCGAACTAGAGCGTGCAGCGTGGATGTGGCGCCACGGCCTGGTGCTTGATCCTCACCAGGTCGTCTGCCAGGTTCGCGATGGCGCGCAGGTCCTGGTGCTTGGGCGTCTGCTCGATGGGCATCCTCTGGTGCAGCGCCCGCCTGCAGCTGCTCACTCCCGGTGGCCACCTGTACCCTCCGGTTGCTGGTGGCTTGGCCAGGCCAGGTGAACGAGATCCGTTGTGGCGCTCCATCGAAGGCGTGGAAGGTGTGCAGCGACGGCGCCCAGGGCGCTCTCGCATGACTCGAGCTCGTCGATGATGCGCCGCTCGGGTGCCTTGATGATCAACACGTCTTGCAGCGCGCTCGCCTGCCGGCGGAAGTAGCCCGGCTGGCGCATGACGGGGTCGGCGGCATAGCCATCAGACACACGTAGCCAGGCACACCGCTGCTTCAGCTGCTTTGTTCGATCGTCGGCTGGACGATGCGGTCGATGGGCAGCCAGATCCTCAGGGAGGATACGCTTCGCTAGCGGAGCGCTCGAGGGTCAAGCGGCGCCTTCAGAAACGTTCGGATATTCGATGGAAGCCTGTCTGCAGCAGAGCTATGCGCTGTCTCTGGTGTGTGGGAGCCGCAATAGGATGCCAGTGTGCTGACGAATCAAGAGATCAAATGGGCCGCGCTGCTCGTAGTGGTCGTGAGCGTTGCGAGGGCGCTGTTGCGAAAGCGGTGGCCTGATCAGGTGCGACGATGGGAGCACCTGGTCGATCTGTCGATCTTGGTGGCGGTGATCTTTTTGATGATGGCAGCCCTTACCAATCTAGGCAGGGAGCCGGGCCGACCGATGCCTGCAGGGCCGACCAGGATTGCCTCCGTGACGCTGACGGATATCTCGCTCGAGAGCCACAGCTGACCGCAGGCGCTAGGCCGGTGACTCGTAGGTGATGCCGCCGAGCCGATACGTCGAAGGCGTCTTGAGCGGTACGCGATCACCCTCCGCCACTTCCATCCGCTGGCCACCGGTGGGCAGGTAGAGGTTGCGCTCAGCCCAGACCTCCGCCCGTGCCTTCACATCGCCGCGCTGGCGGCCGCGGGCCGCACGATCGAAGTCGCGCAGCGCCGAGACCTTCGGCTCGGCCTCGCCGGCGAGCATAAACACCGGCAGATTGGCCTTGATGATGGCGTCCCACTTCTCTCCGCGCTCCCCGAACCAGAGAGTGCAGCGCGGGTGCGGAGCGACGACCTTGTGCTTGATCAGCACCTGGTCGTCAGAGAGGTTCGCGATCGTGCGCAGATCCTGGTACTCGGGCGTTTGCTCGAGCGGTATCCCTTGCTGCTGCGCCCTACTCTCGGCCTCCGCCTGCAGCTGCTCACGCACGGTGGCCACCGGTATCCGCTGGTTGCTGGTGGTGTGGCCAGCCCAGGTGAACGAGATCCGCCGCGGTGCGCCGTCGAAGGCGTGGATGGTGCGCTGCAGCTGCTTGGTGGTGACGCCGGCGCCCAGGGCGCGCCGCAGGAGCCGCGGCCGCATCTCGGGTGTGTAGCCCAGGGCGAGCCGAAGCGCCTCGATCTCGTCGGTGACCACCTGCTTACTCGCATTGATGGCCAACACCTGCGGCAGCACGCTGGCCTGCAGGCGGAAGTAGCCCGGCAGGCGCATGACGGTGCCGGCGGCTTGGCCAACGTCGCGCTGGTGGCTGGCCAAGGCCGCGGTGGCCAACGCGATCGCCGCCTGGCCGTCGATCTCCTGGACCTCTAGGACGTCGGGCGTCTTCTGCTCGTTCAGCAGCGGCACCTGCCACACGCGACCGTCGACCACCAACCCTGGCCAGGTCGAATTGAAGCTGGTCAGCTGCTCGACGAGCACCTGGTGCGCACGCTGGATCCCTTCGTACATGGTGGTGCCCTCCTCACGGGCGACGTTCCCAACTAAAGAAATATACCACCCCTATACAACGCAAGCCCCTATCCAACCTTTTCCCTTCCCACCCCACGGCGACCCTGACCCCTTTCCTTCCTTCTCTCCTTCTCTTCTTTCCTTCCCTTCCCCTTTCATCGCGCGCGGGGCGCGGGCGGTCAGTAAGTGAAGCTAGGCAGAGGAGATGCAGGGGGGCTGGAATGAGAGGTTTGTATAGGGGTGGTATATTTCTATAGCTGGATATGGTTAAACGTATGGCGATGAAGCCGGTAGCGAGCAGCACCTATCAAGTTTTGCTCGCATAGCCCTATCTCGTTGAGATGGGCTATGCGAATGAAAAGCCATCAGTCTCGGAGGCGGCTCGCTAGCCGGGAGAGATCTTGCGACACAACGTGGAGGCTTTCACTGGCGCTCTGGGTACGCTGCAGGTCCTCTTCATTGTGCTGGGCGACGGTGACGATCTCCGCCAGGTTGCGGGCGATGTCCTCGGCCACCGAGGTCTGCTCCTCGGCCGCTGTGGCGATCTGCCGGTTCATGTCGCGAATGGCTTCCACGGCCAGGGTGATGCTGCGCAACCGCTCGCCCGAAGCCACCACTTGATCGCGTCCGGCACTGCTTTCTGCGGCGCCCGCACGCACCGCTTCGGCCGCTTCGTGGGCGGCGCCCTGCAGCGTCGCGATCAACTGATGGATCTCACTGATGGAGCTGGCCGTGCGCACCGCTAGGCTACGCACCTCGTCGGCCACCACGGCAAAGCCACGCCCAGCGTCCCCTGCCCGCGCGGCCTCGATGGCGGCATTGAGCGCCAGCAGGTTGGTCTGATCGGCGATGCCGCGAATGACCTCCAGCACACTGCCGATACGCTCGCTGTCGTGTTCCAGGCGGGCGATGACGGCGGCGGTGCGGGTGATCTCGGCATGCATCCGCTCAATGGTGGCGATGGTCTGGGTCATGCTCACCTCGCCTTCCTGGGCCGCACGATCCGCGTCGTTGGCCGCCGTGGCGGCGCTGCCGGAGTGGCGGGCCACCTCTTCCGCCGTGGCGCTCATCTCGTGCATGGCGGTGGCCACCTGATCGGTACGCGAAAACTGGTCGCGGATACCCTCGCCGCTGCGTTGGGCGATGGTGCCCAATTCCTGGGTAGTGGCGTCGAGCGCCCCGGTGCCCTGGCGCAGCTGGCTAGCCAGATCGACGAAAAAGTCGCGCAGGCGATTGGCGGCGCGGGCCAGCCGACCCACCTCGTCGCGCCGCGACTCGGCCAGGGGCTGCCCCAAGCGACCCTCGCTGAGCTGGACCAGTTGCTCGGTGACCCGCGCCAGCGGACCGACGATGCGGCGGTTGACCAGCCAGGCGCTGAGCAGGGCGATCAGAGCGGCGAAGGCGAGCATGGCGCCGACCGCCAACAGCACGGTGCGCCGCGCCTCGGCACTCAGGGCCTCGGCCTGGCTGTTGGCGCGCGCGTTCAACTCGGTGACCAGACCGGACAGCTGCTCGGTGGTGGCCCGGTCGATGCCCTTGACCGCGGCATCGCCCTGGGCCGCGGCATAGTCCGCTGCGACATAGGCCGCCAGGCCCCGTCGATAGGCTTCGCCCATCTCCCGGTGGCTCTGGGCGAGCTGCTCTAGGCGCTGGCGCAATTCGGGTTCATCGGTCCCCCGGCGCAACTGTTCCAGTGCGGTCTGGACCCGCGCCTCCTCTTCCTGGAATTGCTTCCAGTAGCGCTCACGTAGATCGGCGGCACCGCCACGCAGCAGCACGTTCTTCCACTCCTGCACCTGGGACTTGAAGGCCAGGTTGGTGGCGTCCACCAGCCGCGCCTCTTCCAGCGGACCGGTGAGGAGTCTTTGATAGCCATCCAGTTGGCGGGACAGCAGGCCGAAACCGGCCAGGGCAAGTGCCAGCAACAAGACCAGGCCGCCGCCGATGAGCAGCAGCAATTGAGCACGCAGGGAACGAGAGGGATTCATGGAAAGGGTCCGAGAGGATGGCGCGGGTGTTCACTTGACGACATATTTGTCGCAGTAACTCTTAAATTATTTGAAAGTCCGACGATTGCCATACCCCTTCAGCCGCACGGTCGTTTTGTGGCTACCGAAGGTGTAATCCGTCCGACGATAGCCTTGGTGTCTGCCTCAGCCTCCAGGTCGACAGGGATCTGCAGCTGCGCCAGGCCCTGCTGGCCAGCCCAGGCAGTGCACCGGCGCCGGCTGCAGCTGGTGATCGAGGTCGACCAGGATCTGCGGCCGCACCAGGCTCTTCCGGCCAGCCCAGGGCTACGCAGCGGTGCCGACAGCGCCTGCTGATCGAGGTACGCAAGCTATAGCACGCAAATTTTTTTCTGCTGGAAGCCATTTTTGCTATCAAAAACGTTAAAATGCAATCAATAGCGCTTACTCAGACCAGCATCTATAAGCAGTATTGCTATCAGAAGGCAACGAATCATGGCACTGACTATTCGTAACGTAACCGATGAGCAAATCGAAGCCTTTTCTGCTCTGACCGGAGAGAAAACAGCCTCGAAAGCAATCATCCAAGCTGCAAACTTAGGGGTTCGTAACACCGCCCGGCTAGAGATCGCCAATCAGAAGATCGCCGAACTAGAGGCCCTGATCAGACGCATCGCCGGCCCGTGTGAAGCTATTGTCGAGGCAATCAATGGGCCAGCCGAATGATGCCATCACTGGAGTTTGGAGCTGGCAATGTCGGCTGAAACGCCCCGGGTGATGATCCGTGAGGCTTCAGGCCAGCAGACTTGGAAGGAGCATGAGCTACCTGACCTTCGCTCCCTTACCCGCGAGCTTAGGGCCCTAGCTCCTGCGCTGGTAGCACCAGCAGCAACCGTTGACGATGCGGTTGAGTGCATAGCGGCCCAATTTGGGTTTACAGGGGGAGTTACCTTTGTGGATGTGACTACGCCTGTAGGTGCTGTGCGGATTCTACGGGACAGCCTTCCACACATCGTCGAGAAGCGCGCGGACGCTAGGGAGAGGTATGTTCGCTATGCCCTAGATACCCTCACCGGGCCGTTCGAGGTCTGGAAGGTGCTCTATACCAACGATGACTATCGGCTGGCCTTCATTGGGGCATATGAGGCCAAGAATCAGATGCTTGTGGTCGTGACTGTGAAAGATGGGCTGTTGCTCTGGAACTTCATGCATGGCGACGCCAGGTCGATGAACAAGCATCGTCATGGTGAGCTCTTGTTCCGCCGATATGAAATCGAGAGCAAAGAAAAAGGGCAGCTATGAGCTGCCCTAAGAGTGTTTGCCTGATATTTGCATCCTCAGACTAGGATGAAGAGGTCTCACCTGACGCTGATACCGCAACTATCAACGAGGTTCCTACGCCAGCTATAGCCGCTGCGGGGCAGCTGGTTTCGCGCTCTTGTGAATCATATTACGCATCAATGACCCCTTCGTCAAACAGTCGTGATGGACGCCTTTGATTGCAATCTGGTCCCTAGATTATGACAGTCAACGCGAGAATGCATCATTGTACTACGCGGTCTAGGCACCGGAGGCATCTGGTGATCGAGGTTGAACAGGGTCTGCAGCTGCACCAGGTCCAGTCGGTCAGCCTGCGCCGCGCGGCTGGTGATTGAGGTCGACCAGGATCCGCATCTGCCGGCCGGCGTGCGGCTGCGCAGCGGTGCCGGAAATGCCTCCAGCCCTGACACAAGAACGCATCGCCGAAAGGATAGGACCGTATTTGGTTTTAATTTGGTCCGACAAACGATAGAGTGGGCCGCATTGCAGTGAACATTGGGATCTATCAATGCGAGTCGAAACGATCAGCTACCTGAAAAAGAATGCGGCCGATCTTGAGCTCACTGAGCCAATGATTGTTACCCAGAATGGCAAGCCGGCCTATGTGATCGAGGCCTATGCGGATCGTGTCCGCCGCGATGAGTCCATCGCCCTGGTCAAGCTGCTGGCGTTGGGATCCAAGGAGTACGAAGCCGGCGAGCACATGTCATCCGAGCAGCTGAAAGAAGGCCTGCAGCAGCGGTTCGGGGGCGATAGCAAATGACCGCCAGGGCTTTCCAGGTCCGGTTCAGCGCTTCGGCAAGGACCGGTGCGCTCGACCAGGTGCACCACCTCGCGAAATCGGTTTCTCGCCCCGAAGCACTCGCCAAGATGACCAGCGTCGTCGACGAGGTCGCCACCGAGCTCCGGAAGTCACCACTCGCTCACCCGATTGCCGCCGCCGGTGCCGAGTTTGGCATCGCCAGGTATCGCGAGATCGCCAAGTCTGGCTATCGAGCGGGATACCTGATCGACGAGGCGCGGCGCGAAGCCGTAGTGCTCGCCATCTTTCGCGATGGCCAGGACATCCGAGAGCTGCTGTATCGACACCTGCTGATCAGCTGAGCCAAGCCGCGCATAGTAGGGGGAGGTCAGCCACCCACCGCGCCCGTACGGTGCGATCGCTTCGACGCATCGCCTCGGGCGACGAGACCCTAATGAACCCGCGCATGGTGACAGCGAAGTGCGCGATCTTCGTCATCGGTGGGCCAGACGGTGGCATTGGCCTCGGGTCATCCGGTCTGGGGTACTGGTGACCGGCGGAAGGCCGATGCTTAGGCGCGAGAGGCTGTCACACGTGTCAGCGCTAAGCAGCCCGGGGCCGCCCCGCCACGCCCATTCAGCCGGCGAAGAAGCACATCCAGACTATGGCGACCCCTGCACCGCCGATGGCGAGGCGGCTGATAACCCGGGCGGACGCAGTATCGGTCGCTCGCGCCTCAAGCGCACATAGGCCAAGCAGCTCAGCTACGACGAAGCCATACCAGCCAGGATGCACTTCAACAACTGGTGCAGGGTCGAGGCCACGTGTGAGCCAACCGAATGTGCAGATGAACAGGACCAACAGCAGCAGGCCGAGCCACGGCCAGTTTCGGACGACGTAGCTCTCTCGTTTCATAGGTATGGGTTTCAATAGACCGCTCCATAGTGCAGACCCCAGGCATGTCTACCGGAGACGGGGTGAACACCGCATGCTTTGACGACCATTGTCGCTGCCAGTAGCGCTCGGATTTGAGCAGTTCATGCCTGGAAAGGGCGGAAACTCCGCGTGGAACGTGCCGAAGGAGCGCTCGTTGATGAACACTGGTTCGGCTTAGCCCCAAAGCCACAGGAAAGCGCCAACAACTGCCGATCCAGCTGTCATGGCCAGGGTGAAGTTATGACGCTGGATGAGCATAACCAGCGCCCAGCGAAGCGTACGTTTCGACGCCTCGCATAAATCGCGGTTGAGCTACTCTTCCGCAGCAGATGCTAGGTGCAGCTCGAGCGCGTGGATTACTCGCGTCCTGGCGCTACCAGCAGTCGCCCCGCCGTGCCCCGCAACATCGCTAGGCATGTCGGTACGTCCAGATGAACTTGCTTGGCGAGCACACGGATGCCCAGGGCACCCAAATGAAAGACCTTGTCCGGGGTGATCGGCACGTTGATCGATTGGCGTTGCTGGAGCAGGCGCAGGTAGAGCACACCGCGCTCAGGCTGGTTAACCAGGGTCAGCCCTTTGTCGCCGGCGGCGCCATGATTGCGCGCTTCGAACGTCGCCGTGATTCCCAGGACGCAACACATAAACGCCGGCATTTCGCGAGGCGTAATCTGGAGCGTCAGCTTCTCGGACCAGTCGAATTTTTCGCTGGATCCCTTGCGCCCGGCACCGTCCACCGCGAGCACGGTTTCCTGCGCCTGATTCAGCACCACCTCGAACTTCAGCGCGGCAGATCCGCCGTAAACGTGGAAGCCCTCGAATTGGTCGGCCACCCTCATTCCCCGGAAGCAGGGCTAGTTGCCCGGGGCGCCTTACCGGTGCCCCTGGGAGCCGGCTTCGCAACCGCTTTGGCAAGCTGGCGCTCCAACGCTGCGATTCGGGCACTGCTATCTTTCTGGACGCGCTCTAAATAGCGCTCTGCGGCTTCCCGGCCGGCGTCGGCCCGGGCGAGCTTGTCACCCAGGGCGCGATTCTCCACTCGCAGCTCTGTGAGGATCTCAAGATCCTGGGCGCGCGTACGCTCCATTTCCTGGATCTGCCCCGCGGCGCTATCAGCCTCAGAGCGAGCGATGGCAAGCCGATTGCGCATTTCACGGAGCTCGACCTGGGTATCAGCAAGACGCTCTTCAGCTGCGGAAGCAGAACGCTGATGCTCTGCGCTCGCCGCTTCTGCGGAAGCCTTCTGGGCGAACGCCAGGCTCAACTCGGCCTGACTCTCGGCGAGCTGGTCCCGAGCTTGTTGCGCCTGCCCTTCTGCCTCGGCAAGCCGCTCGGCGAGACTGGCGTTCTCCTCGGCCATAGCACTGAGCTGGCTGTCCTTCAGCTGAAGCTCGTTGGCCAACCCGTCTATCTGCTGCTGACTGCGCTCCTGATCGGCCTCGAGGCCTTCCAGCACGCCGCTGGCATCGTCTTGCTCAGCCTCCAGGCGGGCGATCTCCTGCCGCGCCTGCTCGAGCTCCAGCACAACCTCTTTGCGCGCCGCAGCCGCTACCAGGTCAAGGGCACCGGCCAGAGCGTCCTGCATTGCCTTGGTCTGCTTGGCGACTGCGGTTTCGATAATCGCCGTGGCTTCCTCCGGCAGCGGCCTGGTCGGAATGGCCCCACCCGGTACCCCAGTGTGGTGTCGCTGCCAGACGCTGAGGAGCGTTTCGGGGCGGCCTCCGCCGAGGGTAGTCCGTAGCGCCCAGCCATTGACCTTGCGCCCACCTGCCAGCAGCTGCTCGCCGGCGGCGATGACCTCTGCGTCTGTAAATTTGCGTTCAGCCATGGCCGCCTCCGGGTAATGGAAAACAGCATAGTAAAGCCAAACACAGCTAACAAACAATTAGGTTAGGTATATCTGGTTAGTTCCTAACGTTAGCTAACGTCTGCGAGGGTT
Source organism: Pseudomonas sp. PS02302 (assembly GCF_029959585.1). NCBI lineage: Bacteria > Pseudomonadati > Pseudomonadota > Gammaproteobacteria > Pseudomonadales > Pseudomonadaceae > Pseudomonas > Pseudomonas sp. PS02302. The sequence goes on along the minus strand of NZ_JASCON010000003.1, from coordinate 42,797 downwards.
TGTCGCTTTTGAGCGTCGGTAGCCCGTGAGAGATGCGCGGATCAACACTGGTCAGGAGCTGAACCTGGAATCGCGGCCGCCTCAGCCGTGTGGGGCTCTTTGTGGGCTCTGACCAATAGAAACAAGACAAATCTCAGCTATGGCGCGGGCTCCGTAGATCTAGTACGGGGATATAACTTCCCCGTACTGTATGACTCAGTTTTTAGAGGTTCGGATAGTTGCATACGCAGGATTGGGTGATAGCCTTCGGCGATCGATGTGGAGAGTTACCGTGGGCCAGTTGCTACCGAAGCAGGTGAAAGAGCTATCCGAACCAGGCGTCTACCAGGACGGCCGCGGCCTCATCCTGCGTGTGGCCAAGACCGGGGCCAAACGCTGGATCTTCAGATTTTCCTTCCGAGGTCAGCGGTATGACGTAGGGCTGGGTGGCTATCCGGCGGTCTCGTTGAAGCAGGCCCGGCTTGAAGCGGACAGGCGCCGACTGAAGATCGCGGAGGGGGCGCCTGAGTTACCGGGCCGGCGATCGCCTGCGGCTCAATCGCCGGCCGCGGGACCCGACCTCTTCGAGACCCTGGCCGGGCAGTACATCACCACCCACGGTGCTTCGTGGAGCCATGACCACCATCGTCAATGGGTCAGCTCCATGGAACGCTATGTCTTCCCGGTACTCGGTCGCCGGCCGGTCGCCGAGATCGATACCGACCTGGTGCTGCAGGTGCTCCGCCCGATCTGGGACAAGATCGAGGTCACCGCCGCGCGCATCCGCAACCGCATCGAGTCGGTGCTCGATGCCGCCCAGGCACTGGGGTTTCGCGAAGGCGCCAATCCGGCTCGGTGGCGTGGCCACCTCGACAAGCTGCTGCCGCGCCACGATCGCAATGTCACGCACCATCCAGCGGCGCCGGCGGAAAGCTGTCCATCCGTGCTGCATCGCCTGGATTCCCTGGACGGTCCAGCCGCCCGTGCGGCGGAGCTGCTGATCCTCACATCACTGCGCAATGCCGAGGTTCGCGAGGCACGGTGGGCGGAGTTCGACTTCGACGCAAGACGCTGGACCATCCCGGCGGAACGCATGAAGCGAGACAAGGAGCATATCGTGCCCCTGACGAACCGGATGCTGGAGGTGCTAGAGCAGCAGAAGGGTCAGCACGATACCTGGGTGTTCCCCAACGCCCGCGGTAAGAAACCACTGCCGGGCAACGCGATAGGCCGGGCGCTGCGGAAGATCAAGCTTGAGGGAGCGGTCCCGCACGGCTTCCGCTCGACGTTTCGTACCTGGGCAGCGGAGACCACCTCACACCCGAGGGAAATCTGCGAGAAGGCGCTGGCCCACAGGATTGGCTCCAAGACTGAGGCTGCCTACAACCGAGGCCCCCTACTCGAAAAGCGGCGCGCACTGATGAGCGACTGGGAGACATTCTTGGCGATGCCGGAGTTGCCAGGCTCGGAGGACGTTGCATCAGGCGTCCTGCAGGACGCCTGCAGGACGCCTAGCGTGATCTAGGAAGGCGGTGCGATCCCGTAGCGTGGGAGCTGGGACGCCTGCAGGACGCCTGCAGGACGTCTAGCGTGTTCTAGGAAGGCGGAGCGATTCCGTAGCGTGGGATCTGGAACGCCTGCAGGACGCCGGCGAAAAGGCGCCTGATCAGCCACGCGCCGCGCAAGACGCCTATGGGATGCATTATCTCGGCGGTGATTGATCGCGCCTGTGTGACCTGGAAACAAAAAGCCGGCGAAGGCGCCGGCTTTTGGGGAGTTGTGGCTACCGCCAGCGTGCTTTATGCCAGGCGTCTTTCAGCCACACCTCTGTTGCTACGTGTCAGTGCCCTTACAAGGGCGCTCCCCGTCGAGTAGCGCTTGGCGATTGCCTGCCTTGCAGGCTCGCCGTAGGCGTTGAGACGCCGCGTGGCAAGAAACTCTACGTTAGACAAGCCCAGCTCCTTGACGACCTCATGATCCGCCAACCCCCAACCGGCCAGGTCCTGAACACGAGCTGCCAGTTCCAACAGCTCGGCGACCGGACGCTCGGTGAGTACTGCGTCATTCACATCGCAATGGAAGCGATCGCGCTCAGCGACCGCACTGCAGAACGGGCAGGACGACCGATGACCCATGGAGCTCGACACCAGGTAAGGAAGGCGGCACCGGCGTGAGGAGCAGATACGGACCACGACCTCTTTGGAGCGGTACTCACGTGCGATCACCCAAGCGCGATCGATATGAAGCGCCTCGGTCGAAGTCGCCAGCGCTACCTCGCCTGCGGACCGGTATCCGGTGTAAACGCGATAGGCGGCCATGACTGCCTGGACATCGACATCAACGAACGGATTTTTTGCGGCCCGAAGGTACGCACACATGAACAATGTTGCTTCAACGACCTGGCCGGAGTTCGACAGCAGGCAGGCGCCACTTGGGAGGGGGCCGCTAGCCCCTTTGTACTCGACCCCAATCTGCTTACGCAGACGATTGACCTGCTTGGAGGTGTGATCGGTATGCACGGTGATGATGCTGCAGCGAAAGCCTGCCTGCACCATCTGCTGGGTCAAGGTTGCGTTGTCCATGTCTGCGGATCTCAAAGGGTGTTATCGGATTCCCAGGTTCAATAGCTGGGATTCATGACGCGAAGCAGTAGCTGAAGGGTGTCGCTGCGCTCACCGGCGGACTCACGCACCAGGCCGTCTCGTGCGGTGAATTTCACACGGCCCAGGGCGGCAATTTGGTTGCGCTGGCTGAAGGAGCTTTCTTTGAGCCAGCCGGCGTCTTTCTCGGATAGTCCCCAGAAGATTCGGCTCTCCAGCTCCGAGGTACGCAGATCCTCGCGGATCTCGCTAAGCACATTGGTTACGAGGCTGACGCTGTAGCTGTTCAACATGGCGCGGGGGGCACTTCCACCATCGCCGTGTACCAGGCTGATCTTGAAGACCGAAGCGGGCAGGCAGGCCAGCCGCTCAATGTCGGCTTCAGCTGCGGTGAGCAGCCACTTTCCGTCCTCAGTGCTGATATCGAAGAAGCGGTAGAGGGCGCTGTCCTTCGACTCGATCCACTCTTGAGCCGTCTCCAGCAAGCAACCCACTGGCGTCGCGGTGATCATCCCTGCTCTCCTTCCTGCTTGAGCAAAACGAGACGTCTCCACACGCGGAGGACGTCCTCTCCATAAGCCCTGGCGACACTGACCAGCTCTGGATTAGGGGTGTGATAACGCCCAATCAACAGCGCTAGGTCACCCCCTTGCTTTTGAAAACCGCAGAAGACTTTCGTGGCGGTCCGCACGTTGGTGCGTAGATCGAGCAGGTCCGCCGGGTCGCTGACCTCGCCCCCATTCCACCGTAGGCTGATCTGCATCGCTCCCACAGCAATTGCCCGGGTTCTGGGCAACGCTTCTCGGAGCAGTTTTTCTGCTTCTGCGCGAGTTCCCGGATGAAATCCCTTGCCGTCGATATTGAGAGCATAGGGATTGGGGGTGACCATCCGGCCCGCGTATTTTTTCGATTCAACCAGCGCAATTGCGTAAAGAAGCTCAGGTGACGGCCGACACCCTTGAGTCGAAGGCCTATCCCAGACAGTGCCAGTCAGGTCGAAGGCAGCTACCTGGCCGGGGACTGCACTGACAGCACAAAGCAGTGCTGCTGCTAGCCTCCCGAAAATAGCTCCAATATTCGCCACACCAGCCACCCTGCAAACTGCACCTCTAATGTGTGCATATTTTGTGCTCTGGTTCTCACTGTTTCAATAGAGCCATCTATCAATCGCCTCCTTAGGGGGCTAACTGGCCCCATTTCCGGGACGAACGGCGTGTACGCTTAAGGAACTCCTAATATTCGGTGATTTGCTTCACACAATAAGCGTTTTTGTTCGTCACCAGATTGACGGATAGCGCGGAGAGCGATGCCGTTTACGTTGATGGCGTCGTAAATTCGACACCATTCTGTGAGCATTTTCCCGTTCAGCTTTTGTACAGGGAATGGTGTAAATAAAATGCGCGTAAATGGCCGATAATTGGACCGATGTTCAGCGCACCACCAAGCCACGCGGGCGACCGCAATCGCCTCGTACAAGGAAGGGACCACCATGCACTACACACCCGAAGCCACTTCGCACGAAGCGTTCGTCACACGGGTTAAGGACCTCATGGATGCTAGAGGTCTGTCCGTTCAAAAGCTGGCCCTTGCTTTGAACGAAAACGAAGGGACTACGAAAAACATGCTCTACCGAGGTACGAGCTGTAACAGGGAGCGCCTTGTAGCGCTTGCCGGCGCGTTGGGAAGCACCGTCGAATACCTGGCGACAGGTGTTGGCGAGCCTGGCCAGACTTTGGAATCGGTCACCCTTATAGTCAGGTCGCTGCGCGAGCTGGCCTATGAGAAAGGCCTGCTTGGAGAGAAGCCTGACTTCGCCTCCGAAGGGACATTCCTTCGCACGTTTCCGCTGCCGCTTCAGTTGCTTCAGCGGTATGGCATCAGCCCGGGCAACGCCAGGGCTGCAAGAGTCGACACTGACGCCATGGAGCCATACATCAAGCCAGACGAGATCGTGGTCGTCGATATCGCAGACACCACGTTGACGGAAGGGAATTTCATCCTGACCCATCATGGGTCCGTCATTGTGCGCAGTGTCAGCCCAGTGAGTGATTTGATGAGCTTCAACGTCGCTAACGTCCGCTATTCCAGTATGACGTTTTCTCCTGAGGATCTTGCCAGCGGTGAGGCCAGAGTGCCCAAGGTCGTAGGTCGGGTGAGGTTCAAGATCTCTACGACGTCGCTTTGAGTAGGGCCTGATCCCTCTCGTCGGTCGGATCGCCTGGCGCGTGAAGGAAATGCGAGAACCTGAATGCGTGGCCAGGTCGTATTCGTTCAAGTTCCCGCACTGATCTCTCAACCAACTGCCCCCTAACCGGTTAGGTCGACGTTAAAGCTAGGACGCCTTCGGGGGCGCGGTGACACACTCGAGAGTTCTTCACCACGCTGCTGAAGGTCTGGTAGTGCGCCTGCCTCTCCAGTCTCCACTACTACCGCGACGGGGATCCTGCCGACCTCTTGAGAAGGCAATGGCGGCTTCGGCAGATCGTCGGCAGGTAGATCGCCTGGCGCTTCGCCGGCTCGCAAAGGGCCGGCGTCCAGCTTAGGCGCTATCAACCCGGGGGATGGGCTGGCAAAGCCCTCTACCGACATACCACGCTCGGCCATGAGTCCTAGGCTCGCCAACTCCAACAGGCGCTTCACCCGTTGCCGGCCCGGGAGCCTCAGCAGCTCGGCTTGAAGCATTGGAGCCGTACCGTCCCGAAATTTGACGTTCAGTCTCAGCGCAAGATCGTCCGGCGCATCGCTCATCTCCTAGCTCCCTTATCAGTGATTGAGCCAATACCCGAAGGCGTTGGAGATAACCGGCTCACTCGCGGCGAGAATCTTCGACAAGGGGAAGATCTCCTTCGCCGCGGCGCTATAGCAGGTGCCGCCGCCGCCACCGATCAAAACGAAGTCGATCGCCTCGCCATCGAGGAAGCGCATCTGCTGCTTCATGTTCGATAGCGCCTTGGGCACAACAGTCATGACCGCCTGATCCACGAATGGCTGCAGGTCCACCTTGCTGCCATAGAGCTGGATGTATGGCTTGCCCCGCTGCAAGGCAATCTCGATTTTGTCGCGACCAGGGCCCGGTCCGCCAAACTCTTGGGCGATCAAGAGATTGATAGCCTCAAGCAGAGCGCTCATTGCCTCCATGGACGAATCGCTGGAATCTCGAACGATATCCCCGCGGCGGAAGACCACCCAATCAACCGAGAAGAACCCTGGGTCCAGGACTAGGATTACGCCCTCATCAAGGTCGTCCGGGCTTTCGTAGGTGCTGTAGATATAGTTGAGGGTCCCAACCGGCTGCGGCAACACAGTGACCTTCTGGACAGTGATCTCACGCTGCGGCGCCACCTGGTGAACGCCCGTCAGCTGTGCGGTCAGCCGCTCGACCAGCTGCGAATTGCGCATCTGGCTGACCGGAAGGCCGGTGATGAGGTGGTCGATCTCCGTTCGACCGTCCCGGCACGCATCGCTGATCGACGCGTTGAACAGCGCTCGGTAGCTCTTCGAGGCGGGATAGTCTGCATGCAATTCCCGCGTGACCCCGGCTCGGCCGGCGCTTAGAAACGCCGCCCAGGGTTCGCCATCGAGAGTGACATAGTGCTCCCCCTCCTTGAGTACCGCGTTGCCATTGAGGCTTCCTAACGGCGCTGCCTGGGCAGGGGAGATGAATTGGCGTGGCAAGGTCTCGTCGGCATAGCCTTCGACCCGCTTGACGTTGGAGTAACCGATATCGAGGCCCACTACGTACGGAGCGGCGTTCTGGGATTTCTTACTCATGCGTGCACTCGCTTGAAAGGGTTCGCAACGCGTCACGTCCCGCAATGGTCAGCCAGGCGTCCTGGAGGACGCCTGGCGCAAGCACGCCCATGCAACAGCGCTGCCGTTCGTGCTTGAGGCGTCCTACAGGACGCCTGGCAGGGCATTTGCCAATCCCTACCCGCCTCTCAGGCGTCCTGTAGGACGCCTGCCGGTCAATTCGGGAGCACCTTGCTTCGCCCTCCTCTCCGTAGGCGTCCTGCAGGACGCCTACGGAGCACGTCGACCATTGCGGTGGGCAACGAGGCGTCCTACAGGACGCCTAGGACAAGAGTGCCTATCGCCTCTCTCTTTCTCTCTCCAATTCACGCCCTCGAAGGGCGCGAATTCGCTGAAGCCATGCGGCCTGGGAGTGCTTGAATGGTGTCACCTAGTACTGGCAAGGCATCCGTATGAGTTGTTGTTCGGGAATCGACTTTAACGCCATGAAATCTGCCAATAATTATTGACAACACATACGGATGAATTGCCTTTTTTGTGGCTCCGCGGGAGACCTTCACTTATCCATAATTAATGACAATACAAACGGATGAAGTGGTTTCTTGACTCTCGCTTCACAAGCGATATTTCTGCCCTATAAAGCCCGCGCGTAAGGGGGACCCAATACCAAAAATCTTTCGTCACTGATTAACATTGTCAATAGTAATTACAACCTTGGCGATTCCGTTCAAAATCGGCTCCAGGGCGCCCTTTGGGAACAGAGATACCGGTCATTTTCCCATAATTATTGACAATCTGAACGGATGTATTGGTCTGCCGAGCCTTATTGACCATGCATACGGATGTGTTGGGTTGATCGTTTACGCCCGTTCCGAGACGGTTTTCCCAATAGTTAATGACAATACAAACGGATGTATTGAGTTTGGGGATAGACGCCATTGGCTAACAGATTTTCCATTATTAATGGCAATACAAACGGGTGAGTTGGCATCGTAGCACAGGGGTATCTGACAACGGTCTAGCGCGAAACTGGTCAAGTCACCCTTTCCGGTGACGATCATACCCAAGGTTCACCGCCTCATTTCCCAATATTTAATGACAATACAAACGGATATATGGTTTTTCTCGCCGGAGCGTCCCATTTAGGACAGGGAAATGCATATTTAATGACAACCTATACGCGTTTATTGGTTTCTATGGAAAACGTAGATTTTTGACCCTGTTTTCACCCTCGTTCGCTAATGACAACCCGAACGGTCTCCTTGTAAATAGATAGGATATGACAATGACCCCTGCAATCGACCCCCAAGTCAGCAACGGCCCAATTTCACGTCTTTATGGGCTGGCTTTGACTTCACTGGACGAGGCGCACGAAGCCCTACGCGAAGAAGCGCTGCGGCTGAGGGATGAGTACTTCGAGGATGCCAAGGCAAGAGCCGATGGGAAGATCATCTATCGACTGATCGACGTGCGTGGCAATGGCAAAGGATCTGTGTCCATCGTCTGGTGCAAAGTCTTTTTCATAAAAGGTAGCAATGGCGCGAAGAAGCATGCGCGTACCCCCATCGCCAAGGGGTTGGGCTACACCTATGCGGCCACCCCAGTCACCATCGGAATGGATGCGTGGTTCGTCGAGCTATTCCATCTGTATGAGCCCAAGCTGGCCATGATCAGAGAACAGCTCCTAAACCTCGGCAAGGTGCGAAAACTGCTGCTGATGCAGCAGCGCAAGGTGAACGCCAATCCGCCGGTTGCTTAGTTGCGTTTCCAGAAGTACCGGTACGGTGATCCTTTTCCAGACAGCAAGGACCGGTTTATGAAACGTCCACCAGAAATGGATCACCCCGTCATCGTCGATCGTGTCGACCTGGACATGTGGGCCGACCTCTACTTTCAAGCCTATTGCGGCCAGCCGAACGCGGTGGCGCTATCAGACTTTCTCAAGCAGCCCTACGCCTACCTGCACGAGGCCGGCCTCCTACAGGTAGATCAGCAAGAGCCGGAGTATCCAGTCTTGCTGCCGGTCCGCACGGGCATCGCCCGGCAGATCCAGGATGAGTGGGCAGCGGAGCAAGAGACGAAGCTGGCGCGCAGCTCGGCGAGGCGGCATCTCACACTCATACGCGGTTCGATGCGCTGACACCGTGGTCGCCAGGAGGGTAACTGGAAAGGGGCCGGCAGCTTGCTGCCGGTAGCGGGACCCCGGCGCCTGCCCATGTTAAAGGTTCAACTCTGCCGGGCTGTACGATCGACGACCGGCATCGGGTGTGAATTACCATCCAGTCAGCAGCCGCGAGTGCCATCCTCTCTCTCTCAGAGTTGGGGGAAGACAGATGGCGGTACGGTCCGTAGCGCAAACAACGGTGGGCACTGGCCTCGTGGCGGTGGCATTTGCCATTGTCTGCGAAGGTGCCCGATGGCTTCATGCAGCCAGAAATGGACTGCTGCCTGCTGACCTCCCTGCGCCGTTTGATTCGGACCCTGTGATCGCCCTTCTCACCGCAGCCAGTTCCATCGCGACGCTGCTACCTGGCTGCATACTCATTGCTCGCCACACCGGTTAGCTGAAACCAGGCACCGGCGTGCGATCACCTTCCTGCACGAAAGAATCTTTCGCTTCGTCTTCCCTGCCGTCTGTCGGTGTCAAGCTTGCTGGATCGTTCCTCCCTGATTACTGTCTATTTATACAGTAACTCTAAAGGAGGCCATTCCATGTCCATTTCTCCCCGTATCCCTCGTCTCTGTCACCGCTGTCCCGATCGCTCTGTTGAGTACCAGAAGGTCATGGCTTCAGGGATTGAGCAGGTGGGCCGCTATGGACATGCTTGGTGATGAGCAGGACAGCTTCGAACAGCAGCAGTCCCTGTTTCGCCCCACGGAGCTGACGTACTGCCGCAACCTCGTGGATCTGCTGACCGAGGAGCTCGATCAGGTACGTCAGTGCCTGGGGCAATCCCAGCGTGCTAATCGTATTTTAGTCGCTGAGCGGGACGTCCTGACGGCGGAGGTACAGCGGCACCGACTGCGCTACGTCCAGTTCGTACAGGAAGAGAATCAACGCCACGTGCCCCGGGGTGACCGGCTCATTCCGGACGACCGCAACGATCCCCTCTCGCGTGCCCAGCGTCATATCCTGGGGCTGGAGTCGATGAACTCCGTCCTGCATGCAGACCTCTTCAAACTGCGTGCGCAGCTGCAGTTCCTGCTCACCGAGCGCGGCAGCACGCCGACGGCACAGGTGGTGCAGACGGGGGTGCAGCATGGATAACGCGGCCACCAATGTCGTGGCGCTCGACTCTCTGCTCGACAGTCGCCGTGTGTGGCGCGGGCAAAGTCCGCATGTGGACGACGCCAGCACCCAGCCAACCGGGCACTCCGCGCTCGACGGCCAACTGCCCCTCGGCGGGTGGCCTGATGCTGCCCTGACCGAAATCCTGAGCGCCCGGCCGGGCCTGGGTGAGCTGACGCTCGTCTGGCCGACGCTGGCGCGCCTGACCGCCGCCGGCGAACGCGTGGTGCTGATCGCCCCTCCCTACTTGCTCTACCCACACGCCTGGCTACAGGCCGGCGTCGACCTTGGCCGGCTGAGCGTCATCCATGTCCAGGGCAAAGACGTGCTGTGGGCGGCAGAACAGTGCCTGCGCTCCGGCAGTTGCGGCGCGGTGCTCTGCTGGCCCAGCAAGGCGGATGATCGCGCGTTGCGCCGGCTGCAGGTGGCCGCCGAAACCGGGCAGACCCTCGCCTTTGCGTTCCGCCACCAGCGTGAGGCGGTCAATGCATCCCCCGCGGCGCTGCGCCTGGTGCTCGACGGCTCGCCTCAGCAGTTGCGAGTGCTCAAGTGCCGCGGCGGCAATCCCCCTGTCGCCGCGCTGGCGCATCGAGTGTGGCATTGAAGGACGACCGCAATGAAATGGGCCTGCATCTACTTCACCCAGTTCGCATTGGACGGTGTGCTGCGTAACTGTCCTGATCCGGACGAACCCCTGGTACTGCTCCACGGGCCTATCCAGCGCAGGATCATCAAGGCGGCGAACCCGGCGGCCTTGTCGCTTGGGCTCCGGCCTGAGATGACCTATACCGCGGCTCAAGCGATCTGCCCGCAGTTTGCGACGGTCGAGTACGACGAGGGGGCACTACGGCGCCAGCACGAGCTGCTCGCCGCCTGGGCCTATGGGTTCAGCTCTCAGGTCAGCTTGCACTTCGACGACGCCCTGGTGCTTGAGGTGCAGTCGAGCCTGCCGCTCTTCGGCCCGTGGCCCCGATTCGAAGCGCGCCTGCGCCAAGAGCTCACGGCGCTGGGGTTCAGCCACCGGATCACCCTGGCGCCCAACCCGGTCGCTGCCCGGGTGCTGGCCAACGCCGGCGACAGCCTCAACGTGCGGGAAGACGCCGGCCTGGCCAGCGCCATGCGCACGCTGCCAGTAGCGCTGCTTGGCTTCGAGCCTGAGATCGTCCAGGCCTTGAGCCGCATGGGGCTTCGGCAGCTCAGCCAGGTGCTGGCGCTGCCTCGGGCGCAGCTCGCCCGGCGCTTTCAACTGAGTCTGCTGAACCACCTCGATCAGATGCTGGGCAGCAAGGTCCTGCCCCTGGAGTTTTTCCTGCCGCCGACCACCTTCAGGCTGCGGATCGAGCTCAATTTCGAAGTCGAGTCGACCCAGGCCCTGCTGTTCCCGCTGCGTCGCCTGACCTCGGACCTGGCCACCTACCTGGCCGGCCGGGACATGGGCGCCCAGCGCTTCACCCTGCGCCTGGAGCATAGGGAGGCGCCGACCACGGAGGTGGTGGTTGGCTTACTCGCCCCGGAGCGTGATCCTGCGCTGCTGTTCGAATTTGCCCGGGGCCGCCTGGAGCCCACCCAGGTGGTGGAGCCGGTACTCGCGATTGGCCTGGTTGCCGACGAGTTGCCCTCCTTCGTCCCTCAGCACCGCGGCCTCTTCGATGAGCGTCCGCAACAGACGGTGAGCTGGGAGCAGCTGCGCGAGCGGCTGCGTTCACGCTTAGGCGACGACGCGGTCTATGCGGTAGGCGCCCAGGGCGATCACCGACCTGAGCGGGCCTGGCGGCGCGACACGCCTTCCCTAGCACTTCAGGCGCTGGGACCGAATCGGCGACCAGGTTGGTTGCTGCCGGCGCCGGAGCCCCTGGATATCGATCAGTCACGGGTCCTAAGCGGGCCAGAGCGGATCGAGAGCGGGTGGTGGGACGGTGAGGATGCCCGGCGGGATTACTACGTCCTCGAGCTCAGCGACGGACGCACGGCGTGGGCCTTCCAGTCGCCGGCCGAAGGGCCGGGCTGGTGGGTGCAGGGGTGGTTCGCGTGACACCCGGCTATGCCGAGCTCCACTGCCTGTCGAACTTCAGCTTCCAGCGCGGTGCCTCCAGCGTCGACCAGCTCTTCGAGCGGGCCAAGGCCATGGGCTATGAGGCGCTGGCCATCACTGACGAGTGCACTCTCGCCGGCATCGTGCGGGCCTGGCAGGCGTCGGAGAAGCACGACGTCCGCTTGATTGTGGGCGCTGAGTTCCAGGTCGCCCAGGGGCCAAAGCTGGTGCTGCTGGTGCAAGACCTGCAGGGCTACCAACAACTGTGCCGGCTGATCACCCTCGCCCGCCGGCGCGCAGACAAAGGCAGCTACCGGCTACTGCGCGAGGACCTCGACCAGGTCGCTGGCCTTGTCGCACTCTGGGTACCGGAGCGGGGCGCGGAGGCGGAGGCGGAGGCGGTGCGCTGGTTGCTGCAGGTGTTCCCCGGTCGGCTGTGGATCGCCGCCGAGCTCCACTTCGATCAGGACGACCAGGTGCGGCTGCGGCAGCTGCAGGGGCTGGGTGTGGCCTTGGGCGTAGCGCTGGTGGCCACCGGCGACGTGCACATGCACTGCCGCGGGCGGCGGGCCCTGCAGGACACGATTACCGCGATCCGCCATCACGTCCCGGTGGCCGAGGCTGGCCAACTACTTTTCCCGAATGGGGAGCGTCACCTGCGCACACGTGAGGCATTGGGGCGCTGCTACCCGCCAGAGCTGCTGGAGGAGACCCTCCGCATTGCCGAGCGCTGCACCTTCAGCCTGGCCGAGCTCCGCTACCAATACCCGAGCGAAGTGGTACCGGAGGGTCATACGGCCACCAGCTGGCTGCGGGTTCTCACTGAGGAAGGTTGCGCCTGGCGTTGGCCGGAGGGACTGTCGGATCGCCTGCGCGCTCAGATCCAGAAGGAGCTTCAGCTGATCGCCGACAAGGCATACGAGAGTTACTTTCTGACCGTGCACGACATTGTCCGCTTCGCACGGCAGCAGGGGATCCTCTGCCAAGGGCGCGGCTCGGCCGCTAACTCTGCAGTCTGTTTCGCCCTGGGCATCACTGAGCTGGACCCGACCCGGATCAACCTGCTGTTCGAGCGCTTCATCAGCCACGAGCGCGACGAGCCGCCGGACATCGATGTGGACTTCGAGCATGACCGCCGGGAAGAAGTCATCCAGTACATTTTCCGCCGCTACGGCCGGCAGCGCGCCGCGCTCACCGCGGTGGTATCCACCTATCACGCCGCTGGCGCCGTCCGGGACGTGGCCAAGGCCCTAGGCCTACCTCCGGACCAGATCACCGCGCTGGCGGACTGCTGCGGCCGCTGGACGGACAACCTGCCGCCACCCGAGCGATTGCGCGAATCGGGCTTCGACCCTGATAGTCCCCTGCTCCATCGGATCCTGGTGCTCACCGGCGAGCTGATCGGGTTCCCACGTCACCTCTCCCAGCACCCGGGCGGTTTCGTCATCGCCGATCAGACCCTGGATACGCTAGTGCCTGTGGAGAACGCTGCCATGGAAGGACGCACCGTCATCCAGTGGGACAAGGACGACCTAGATGCGATGGGCCTGCTCAAGGTCGACATCCTCGCCCTGGGCATGCTCAGCGCCCTGCGCCGGTGCTTCGACCTGGTCAAAAGCTATCGGGGTGAAGAACTGACCCTGGCCACCGTTCCCCAAGAGGACAAGCCGACCTACGCCATGATCAGCCGCGCCGATACGCTCGGGGTGTTCCAGATCGAGTCACGCGCGCAGATGGCCATGCTGCCGCGGCTGAAGCCGCAGACCTTTTACGACCTGGTGATCGAGGTGGCCATCGTCCGCCCAGGCCCCATCCAGGGTGGCATGGTCCACCCGTACCTGCGCCGGCGGACCGGCCAGGAGGAGATCAGCTACCCGCCGGAACTCGAGCGCGTCTTCGGCCGAACGCTGGGTGTCCCATTGTTCCAGGAGCAGGTGATGGAGCTCGCCATCCTTGCCGCCGACTACACCCCGGGCGAAGCCGATCAGCTGCGCCGCAGCATGGCGGCCTGGAAGCGACACGGGGGCCTTGAGCCGCACCGGGAGCAGCTCACCTCGCGCATGCTCGCCAACGGCTATACCGCGGAATACGCCGCGGATATTTTCCGGCAGATCGAGGGGTTCGGCAGCTACGGCTTTCCCGAGTCCCACGCGGCTAGCTTCGCCCTGCTCACCTACGCCAGCTGCTGGCTCAAATGCCATGAGCCGGCGGCCTTTGCCGCGGCGCTGATCAACTCCTACCCCATGGGCTTCTACAGTCCCGACCAGATCCTGCAAGACGCCCGACGACATCGCCTGCAGACTCTGCCGGTAGACGTGACTTGTAGCGACTGGGATTGCAGCCTTGAGGATGTCGCAGGTAGCTCACAGCCGGCCATCCGGATGGGGCTACGCATGGTACGAGGCTTGGCCGAGAAAGCCGGGCGCGCGGTTGAGCAGGCCCGCCGGCAGCGGCCGTTCAGCGATGTCACCGATCTATGCCTGCGCGCCGGCCTCGATGCCAAGGCCCGGGAGTGCCTGGCGGATGCAGGGGCGTTGAAGGGGCTGGCCGGACATCGCTTCCAGGCGCGCTGGGCAATGGCCGCGATTGAGCCGCAGCTACCCCTTTTCGCCGAGGGCGCTGTGGTTGAGGAGGAGATCCAGGAGCTGGTCGCGCCGACCGTGGGCGAGGACCTCTATTCGGACTATGCATCATTGGGTACCACCCTGGGTCCGCACCCGATCTCACTGCTCCGGCCAGCATTGTCAGGGCGGCGGTTGATGAGCTCGAAGGACCTGAAGGCGCGGCGCCATGGTCAGCCCGCGCGGATCGCCGGCTTGGTGGTCGGTCGGCAGCGCCCCGGCACCGCCAGTGGCGTGACCTTCGTAACGCTGGAGGACGAGTTTGGGATGGTCAACGTGGTGGTTTGGCGAACCCTGGCGGAGCGCCAACGGCGGGAGTTGGTGGCGTCTCAGCTGATGCGTGTAGATGGCACCATAGAGACGCGAGACGGAGTACTGCATGTAGTGGCGGGTAGGCTGGAAGATATCAGCGAGCTGTTACAGGGGCTGGATACGCGCAGCCGGGATTTTCACTGATCAGCCAACCCCAATTATCTTTAAGTCGAATACCTACTTATTTGCTGATCCGGTTGCCTCTTGATGATGCCAAGTTACCAAGCAACCTGCCGTCTAGGCCAACCGCTAAGGCCGTGCTAGTGCCCGCGCTAAGGCATCGATGCCCAATGCAGCGAAAGATGACTAAAAGGACGTAGCGCCAAGATGCAGGCTCAGACCTCGTCAGGGCCGGCTGCCCCACAAAGCCTGATGACCATACGTCCGCACACTCCTAAGCGCCTACTCTGACCCATACCCTTAGGGGACACCGTCCCCTGAGGCAGTTGCCTGCCAATGCGTTGGAGACAACCACGAAGAAGATCCAAACGCTCGATAGCACCTGCCTGATTCACGTTCAAGAAGACGCTGCAAGGCTAAAGATTGCGCAATTACCCTTAGCCCTATCCTTATTCAAAGAGAAGAATTCAACTCTCGGCCCAATCGAGTACCGCCTGATCATATGACATTAGCGCACCGTTATGCAGCCGATACTCCTCAGCTGCTCTCCGGCAATTAGCCTTCAACTGTTCGATAGTAATGCCATGCACCTCAGCAACATGATGGGCAATTTTTGCGCCTCCGCCATCACGTACCGCGAGATATTGCATATAATATGGGGGAGCATCTTCAAATCGATCTTTACTCTTCGCCATACTGCCCACTCCGCGACTGGCTTACAAAGAGATAACTTTAGCACCACAAAATATACGCATTCCCGAATGTTAATGTGCTCAACCTAAAACACGTCAATCTTTAATCGCTTCCTGCCGCTTGATTATCATCATCTTCTAGCTCTAGCAGAAAGCGAAATGCTTTACATACGGTAATTTGGTTTTGCTTATTTTCGGTGAGGCACAAACTAAGCATACTCCAAAGCTCTTGAGATTCTAATCGGTCTTTACACTCTTCAATTTGGCGCAGCAAACAGTCAATGTGATCTTGCTGCCTGGCGTAGCGCTCGAGAAGATCTAAGCCGTGCAGACGATTTTCCTGGTTCATCCTTGCCCCTCCTCTTTGAGGCAAATTTCAGCGGCGAGGCAGTAATGCGCGCCGGCTGTCGGCATAGATCAGAACGTTCCCCCAAAAACTATAGCTTAGCCTAGGCTCATAGCAGCGATAGGTTCGTAGGGAATCTGTCGATCTGAGGTAGATGCAATGAAGGGCTTAGGCAACGTACTAGAAGCACTTGATCCCCCGGTAAAGCATTTCGCAGAGTGGCGCACTGAAGGCTTGTTGCTGACTTTGCTTGACCCTGGTGTACCGGCCAAGGTCAGCCGTTTGATCTCAAAAAAACGTTAGCTGACGCGGGGACCCTCAATGTAATTATCCTCTATGCGGTCAATGAGCTTCGTCTAAAGGGATCGCACGTCCCGTTAGAGCCTGGCACATTGCTCATTCCTCAACCCTAGGCGCCAACTGCCACTTTTCAAAGGCAAGCTCGCATCTGTAGCACATCCAGGAGCTCTGAGAGGCAAAATGAAGGTTCCGTTTAGCCTTAAGACTTAATCCTTTTAGTTGATTTACGGTGAAGTTGACTAATACTTCGAGAATTTTGGCTTAATGCTTTAGGCCAAATTGAATCTTAGCGCCCCTAAAACGCTAGTGCTCTACTCCAGATATCCAGTATTAGCAACGCAAGGGCCCGTCTGCCAAGACTGACCAATGTGAACAAATGCGGATTGCTTCACAGCATTTGCACACGAACACTGTGCTCGATCTTAGCTGCAATTTTCCGCCGCAACGATTTTTTGGGCGTATTGTCAACTAAACTCCAGCCCTTCGCTTCGAGATTTCCTATGTCGAAAATCACCGCGTTCGTTGGGGGCGTGCTGTTCTGCATAGTGGTAGGCTCTATCGTAATAATTCTGGTTTCAGTCCTGCTTTTTGATTTTTGGTGATCTGGCGCACTAGATGGAAATAACCAACGGATCGAAGCGAACGTTGGTAGACCGTTACGCCTCTGTTAGAGCACTCTGAATTCCCGCTACGGATGACCCAAATGCAAGACGTTGTAAACCCCCTAATTAAGGCGCTTATCCCTTACACCTGCCACGCCGTATGCCGCAGTGCAGACCAGTCAGTTCTGCTAACTGTAGCGGATCCCGACCGGACGGCCAGCATCACGAAGGTCATACCCATTGCGAGCCTGCGCTGCAAAACAGCATTTTCAGCTATCGTTAAAGACCTACAGCGGGATATGGAATACGCCGTTGGAATGATGAGCCCAGAGTGCTTAGCAGACCTACGTATCCGAGGCGCACGCATCGTGCGCTTTGATACATAAAAATCGTCACTATTATCAGTAACCGACCACCTGCAGCTTAACCCCATTGGAAATTCTTACCAATTTAAGATGGGGTCGCCTTTCGATTAGTTAGTGATAAACACCATATTAATATCTAAATCTTACCTATATATCATTGGCGTTATCAACCGTACCGAAGTAGCCGGGCTCTTGGCCTTAGAGACAAGTTTGATCCGCTCGGCCAATCCCTGCACCGCATCTTCACCGTTGAAGACCGTGAAATGGGCGTGCCTGAGCGTGAGATAGGCCAGGCCATCAGTCAGGGCCGCGCGGACGATGATCGCTGGCACCTGCGCGCCGATGGCCAACAGTTCTGGGCCAGCGGCGTAGTGATGCCGATTTGGGAAAATGGCCAGTTCGCGGGCGTGATCAAGATCATCCGCGACCTCACCGAGCGGGTAGAAGCCGAAAGCCGGCGGCACCGCCAAACCGAACAACTGGCCGAGCAGTTCCAGCAGCTCGCGGAAACTATTCCTCAAATGGTCTGGATCTCGGACCTCGAAGGCAATGACCTTTACTTCAACCCGCGCTGGGAAGCCTTTTCTGGGCTGACCTCTGAGCAACTCAACCACCACGGCTGGAATCGTCTGATCGATGGCGCCACCCGCGCCCACGTCACGGGCGAGCGGGCTGACGCGCTGGCCCGTCGAGGTGACTGGGAAGCGACCTTTCAGATGCGTCACCGCGACGGTAGTTACCACTGGTGTCTATGCCGGGCCCTGCCGATCCGCGACGCCGAGGGCGAGATCATTCGCTGGTTTTCCTCCTGCACCGACGTCGACGCCATGCTTCTCCAATCCCAGGCTTTTGAGAAAGACGCGATTGACCAGCGCGCTGTGAACGTCCGCCAGGACGCAGCCATCGCCCAATCGAATCAGGATCTCAGCAACTAACGCCATGAACGCGGCATGGCGGAAGACAAGGTACGCCAGCTACAGAAGATGGAAGCAGTCGGCCAGCTCACGGGCGGGGTCGCCCACGACTTCAACAACATGCTCACCGTCATCATGAGCGGCCTGAACATGCTGATGGCCAAGCTGGCGCGCGGCGACCACAACATCCAGCGCTACGCCGACCTGGCCCTTGAAGGTACCAATCGCGCAGCCGAGCTCACCCATCGTCTGCTCGCCTTCTCCCGCCAGCAGCCGCTCGTGCCGGAGGTCATTAACCTCAACCGTCTGGTCAGCGGCCTGTCAGAATTGCTGCAGCGAACGCTAGGCGGCAGCTATCAGCTGGAAATCATCCGTCATGCCGGCCTCTGTTTCACCCAGGCGGACATCAGTAGCCTCGAACAGGCCGTGGTCAATCTCTGCGTCAATGCGCGGGATGCCATGGAGGAAGGCGGCGCCATCACCGTGGAGACCGGCAACGTCTACCTGGATGATCATTACGCGCTAGAGGAAGGCGTGCCGGCCGGCGAATACGTGATGGTAGCCGTCAGTGACACCGGCACCGGTATCGACGCCGAGACGCTCATGAGAGTATTCGAGCCCTACTTCACCACCAAGCCCGTCGGCCGCGGCACCGGCCGGGGGTTGTCCCAGGTCTACGGCTTCGTCGCCCAGTCCTATGGCCATCTCAAGATGTATAGCGAGGTCGGCTATGCAACGCCATCGTTCACAACGGCAGCCTGGACCGAGGCATGTTCTTGCTACCTAAGCCGTTCACACTGCGCAACCTCGCAATCAAGGTGCGCCAAGTGCTTGATACATAACCTTTCGTCTATTGGTAACAACTTAAGCCAAACGCATGGCTCAAACACGTATGATCCCCTGCTGCTCTTTAGACACGTACCCAAATGACCTATTCACACCCGCACATCCTCGTTGTTGAAGACGAGCCGCTGGTTCGCCAGCTGATCTGCGACATCCTTGCAGATCTGGGCGCGGTGGTTACCGAGTGTGATCGGGCCGACTCTGGATTCGAGTACCTGGAAAGCCATGCGTCGGAGGTGACGATGGTTATCTCTGACATCCTTATGCCGGGCCGCCTAGACGGCTATCAGCTGGCACACCTCGTGTTTCTGCGTTGGCCTGAGCTGCCAGTCTTGCTGACTTCAGGCTTTTCTGGCGCTCAAACTCACCAACTACCGGCCAACACTAGCTTCTTGGGCAAACCATGGTCTTACCAGCAGATCGAAGATGCGGTTAGGGCACGGCTCCCGGCCTGTTTCTAAATTCTCTTTGCTAAAGGTAATGACACCAAGCTAAGGGTCCCGCTGGGCACTGCAACCCAATACACGGCGAACGAAAAATTTCGCCTTGTCGCTGTGTATCGCTCTTTTGTCTGCCTACTTATCCACAACCCTAGGCAGGCCTGATAGAGTGGCCGCTCCTATCTGAAGGCCTATCCTAATTGATCAACCTGAACTCCTTCCGCGTTGCCGTGGTAGAAGATGATGCTTTGCTGTGCCAGATTTTAGAGGACGTGCTGCGGGAGCGCGGCGCTGAATGTAAGGCCTTTCCCAATGCCGATGACGCCTTGGTTGACATTCTCAACTCGGGCAAACCCGACCTCCTGATCACCGACCATTTGGTACCCGGCCAACTGACAGGTGCCGATCTTGCGCAGCTGCTGACCAGCCGCTGGCCTTCTCTTCCGATCATCATCACGACGGGCTACGGCTACGACATTCAGAAGGATCTACCGCCCAATGTTGTCTATCTGCAGAAGCCATGGCTCAGTGAGACCTTGGAAAACGCGATAGCTGACGTGCTCCGATAATGTGCGGGGAGCTACCGCCCAGCGCATCAAAGAGATGAACCGGTAGCGCCTGCGCTATCTTTAGCCGTTGAAGTCTCCACACGTCTAGCTTCATGCCTACCCTTCCCTTCCAGTTCGACCCTCTCGCCACCTACGACGTCTTGCCACATGAACCCGGCATTGCCGGTACCAGCCGGTTGATCGCCGGATATCTATTCGTCTCCCGCAACGGGATACTGGATACGGTGCGAGCAATGGGCGAGATGCGGGAGCAAGTCCTCTATCTGATCAATACAACCATCGCCATTGGCCATCTGCAGACCGATCAGTTGGTACTGGAGCGTACGGGCGCCATTTTCACGTTGTCACTTCGCAACGACTGACCATCGAAGGGTTAGCATCAAAGCGTGCCCTGCCCCCCCTAAGTGGCTGAACTGCTGGCGATAGAGTGTGGTGAAAAGCTCATTCAGCTTCCGCAAATCCTCACCTGGCAGCGCTGAGGCATCGCGCAGGGCCATCAGGTAGGACTCAAGCCGTTTGTGATGCAGGTCTAACGTCTGCAAGTTGTGCGCGCGCTCTAGATCAATAGCGTAGGACGTCAGTGAGAAGAAAATCGCAAGGTTAGGCAAAGGCGGAAGAGCTATAGGCATCTGTCAGAAGCATAGGTAGCGTGTCATCGATAAGGCCCATTCGATGTCCTTATGACTCTCGCCAGCTGTCATAAAACGAAGCCGCTCATCCGCTGGCAACGCCGCAGCGTCTCCAGCCCGACAAGCAGCTCCTCCAGATAGGAGTTTGATGCAAGGGGCGCCGATGGCTCTGGCGCTCGCTTTGCACCCTACCCGGGTGTAGTCGGGAAAATTCTGCCTTTTCCAGCACGCTTCGCCGTGTACATCCAGCTATCGGCTTCCCGTATCAGCTCGGTCGAACTCTTATCGGATTTCGGCGAATAAAGCGCAATCCCTATGCTGGCATGCACGCTGGCTGTACCTCCATGGAGCGCAACCGGTTCAGCGATGCTCGCTAGTAACTTGGACGCAACCGCTCTTGCGTCGACCAGCCCCTGCGGAACACCCTCCAGCACAACAGTAAATTCATCGCCTGCCAAACGTGCGACAACGTCGCAGGCGCGGGTACCGTCGCGCAAACGGTTCGCGATGATGCGTAACAGTTCGTCCCCCGCCTCGTGCCCGAGGGTGTCATTGACGTTTTTAAAACCATCCAAATCGATGAATACCAGCGCCAATGGCGATTGGTTGCGGTCTGCGCGCGTCAACGCCGACGGAAGCAGGTCGTCAAGCGCACGTCGATTTGGCAGGCCGGTGAGCGCATCGTGCCTGGCCTCATGTTCGCGCCGCGCCTCTAAAGCCTTGCGCTCCGAAATATCGTGTAGAAATGCGCTGAACTGTGTGTGCTCACCGATCTTTAGAGCGCGAATCCGAACCTCCACTACCAGCGCTGTTCCGTCTTTGCGTACCGCTGGCAACTCCAAGCGCTGGTTGAGCACTCTTGCCTCACTGGTCGAAAGATAGCGTGCCATTCCCTGACGATGCGCTTCTCGCATTTCCGCGGGTATGATTAGCTGGTGCAAGGTGTTCCCGATTGCCTCACTAGCTGCCCAGCTAAACGTCTCTTCCGCCACCTTGTTCCAAGCGGTTACTCGACCCACCTGATCCATGCCGATGTATGCGTCGTTGGCGTTCTCGATAACTGAGGCCAGCTCTGCCTCGCGGTCGCGCACCTGCTGCTCCGTGCGCTGCTGACGCTCAATCACTGCGTATAGTGCGCTATTAGCTTCCGATAGCTGCTGTGTACGGGCCCGCACCCGCACCTCTAACTCATGGTGAACAGTTGCTAGCGCCGCCTCTGCCGCTTTGTTCGCCTGGATGTCAGTGCTGACGACGATGTAGTACTCAAGCTCGCCTGCGGCAGTATTTTTTCGGCTGATACTCTCGCTGACCCAGATCGACTCGCCGTTTTTATGCAGATAACGCTTTTCCGCTTTGGACGTCGTGGCGTAGCACGCGCCTTGATCTGCTGTCGGCTCAGACGCAACGTCGTCCGGATGGGTCAGCTGATGCATGGTCATCTGGCGTAGCTCATCACGGCTATACCCCACCAGCTGGCACAGCGCGTCATTCGTACTCAGCCAAACGCCATCTTTGGCCAGCAGACCTATGCCAACCGAAGCGTGCTCGAAGACTGCACGAAAGCGCGCGTCGCTCGCCGTAAGCATCGCATCAGCGCGATCAAGCTCAGATCTTGCAAGTAGAACGGTCTCGCGCAGTTGAATTTCACGCGTGACTAAGCTCGCCAGGTCCTGCAGGACTATCAGCTCGGCCTCTGTAAGTATGCGGGGTTTGGAATCCATTGCACATAGCGTACCTAAGGCCAACCCGCCTGACGTGCGAATGGGTACGCCCGCATAGAAGCGAACGTGCGGGTGATTTCTCACCAAGGAGCTAAGGGCAAATCGCTCATCGCGCTCGGCATCAGGCACGACCAATGGAGCAGAGTCGATGATTGCGTGTGCGCAGAACGCCACGTCGCGATCGGTCTCGATCAGGTCCATGCCGACTCTGGATTTGAACCATTGCCGATGCTCATCGACGAGTGAGAACAGCGCGATTGGTGTCGAAAGGCTATGCGCAAGAAGGCGTGTGATACGGTCGAAAACCGGTTCCGGATCGGTATCCAGCAGCTTCATCGCTCGCAACAAGGCAAGCCGCTCATACTCATCTGGGGGGACATTTACGCCTGTGGATTCGACGGAGCAGTCTGTCACCAACAACCTCCCTAGTGAATTTTTAGAGTAGTCATACTATAAAGCAGCAACGACTGGCACGTTTAGCGCCTCGACCCTCAGCGGGCGTGAGGTAACGACCGCCTGCGGTCCGAGGGATGTGAATGGATTACTGGCTGGCTGCGACGCCTTACTGAGCACTACGCGTTGTCGCTAGCGCCAAGGCTATTCATGTATTTATCCGACTAGGTTGCCTGACTTCCAGGGGAAAGCGATGCCGATTTCTGCCAGTCAACGAGCCCGGCTCTCCGCGTCACTCGCACGCTACATTGCAGATTTGGAGGACGCCCGAGACGTATGCGAGCTGGAGCTACATTTTCATCGTGCAGGCGCTTACATCGCGGCGGTTCGAGACGTGGAAGGCGTCTGTGTAGAGCAAACCAACGGACTGCTAGTCGTTATCGATCTTATCTACCAACACGGGCTTTCCAGGCTTGAGGAAACTCCGATCCTTGACGTCCCGCAGAGCTAGCGCACCTTCTACTATCGCGCTAGTTAGCCTGCCGCCTGGTAGGGGAAGATTCGCGTCATGTATCAGAAAGGGCTGCGGTCTAGAGCCAAAAATAAGAGTCATCCAGGCGCCGCAGATGCGGGTTGAGGGGCGAACATCGGCTTTAAGAAAGGTACTAATTGGTTTGGTAAGGAAAGTGCAACTTCGTTATCAACGCTTGCAAGGCTGCCTTATGCTGCTCGACCCCTTTCATTGCAAGCTCATACTCCTCGACTGCTTGGCTTCGTCTGGCCGCCTCGCTGCTTCGCGCAAAGTTTTCAAGCAATAGCTGTTTTTCGTGCAATGCCCGAATCGCTACCCATAGGGCTTCTTCAATAGACTCGTCCTGCGCACTGAGCAAGGAAGCAGAGGTATAGGCATGTCCGGTATGACACCGGAAACGCAACGGACTGGATCCAAGCTTAAACAGCGTGCCTCCGCACTCTGGGCAGGTCATCCCCGAGACCTTGCCGATGCCATCGAGCGCGGCGCCGCCTCCTGCACTTGGGTCATAGGTCAGCTTGTTTTCCGTAACAAATGGCTCAGTAAGGCTACTTTTGTTAAGTGCGGAATCATCCGCTCGCCTATCCTGGAGTGCGTGCACGATGGCCTTACTCAACTCGCCCAGGGGCAGGCAGAAATCGACCGTCACATAACGAAGCGCACTCTCGGGCATCGACGGCGCGTCAGCTGTCACAGGATCCTGTACAAATGCGAGCCCACCATAGGCCTTGATCGCTTGCAATCCAACCACGCCGTCATCGAGCTCACCCGTCAAATCACCCCTGCAGCGCCTCGTCTGTAGCTGATGGCAGCAGACCGAAACATTGGATCGATAGCGGGGCAGGTGTAGTTTTCCTTAGCGCTTCGGACCAGCTGCATCGTTCCCGACTGTAGCAAAAGATGGTGATCTGGCGACGCAACATACACGTGGTTCTTATTTATCGGTTGGTCGGTCTCGGCGAACCTCACAGGAAGATGTGTATAGGATGCCAAACTTTCCGGTAGCGAGCTGACGTGATTGCCAATGTCCATGGTTGTAAAAACTGCGGCGTCAAAGGTCGCTTGGCAGCTGCCTAAGCACTTGGCTTAGCGCAGCCAGGATGCCTGTGGACGTGCCTATCAGCACGACCCGTTCAACTGGCGTTTATGTGGAATAGGGCTTACTGCAATAAAATGTAGCGTAATAACAGTTATTCCAAGAGGGCTAGCGTATTATAGAATAGAGTGTCAATAGCCCTTTTGCACGGACGACCATCGTGATCGAATCAGCTCTGTTAAGTATTAAAGTAGAGCTTGTAACTACCGATACAGAAACGCTTTTTTATCAGGCATTGGATCGCGATGAAACAAATGCGCTAGTAGAGTTCTTCCTTAAGATCAATATAGCTACCCTTCTCCCGCTGGTCGGCGATCCACGAAAAGCTTTAGCTACAAAAGATGGAATAGATAAGATTTTATGGGCTATAAGCAAGGGAATTGGTAGGGACATCTATAGCCCCACAGAGCTAGACAATTTAAAGATCTTAAAAGATACTGCTTATGCCACTCCCGACTCGGCAAATCATGATGAGTCTCCAGAAACTCTAGCTAGACTACTTGGCGAGGCTGGATTGACCTATCAAAAGGCTGCAATGTTGCTGGGCATTTCTGAACAATTGATGCAAGCCTATATGTTAGATACTACCTGCCCTGGCGCTCTGCCGGCACCTTACCCCGTACAATTTGCGCTTGAATGTTTAGCCAAAAAAAGATACGTTGAGAAGTTGAAGCTAGAGCTTAACGATTATGTTGCGGCGAGCACTTCTCGTGAGAACCTATCTCTATAGATGGATAAAAATAAGGCCCTAGAATTAGCGCCTTACATGCAAGTATTACCTAGTTAACTCACTGGAGTTGGTTGGCGAACTTGCCGACTGCGCCCACGACCTTTTGTGCACCGTCTTGAATTTCGATAATAACCTGCCCAGCTTGCCCCGCGAGTGAAAGTCCATGCTCTGCTTGCAGTTGACCTGCCTCAATCAATTTTACTGCATTTTCCGCAAGATTCTGATTTTGCTTTACGACGCTGACAATCTCTTCTGTAGCCTTTGTGGTACGCGAAGCCAGTTGCCTGACTTCATCAGCAACCACCGCAAAGCCACGGCCCTGTTCACCGGCGCGTGCGGCCTCGATGGCGGCATTCAGTGCTAAAAGATTAGTCTGCTCTGCAATACCGCTAATTGTCTTGACGATACTTCCTATTGCCTGCGACTGCTTATCCAACGCCTCGATTCCGACGACCGCGTCTCTCATCTGATGAGAAAGGCTGGTCATCACTTCGACCGTTTCCTGAGCAACTGATGCACCCAGTCGTGCTGTTTGATCAGTATGTAGCGAGGTCTCATAAGCAAGCCTTGCGGCTTCTGAAACGCATCGTTCGCGTTCCACCTGTTTTGTTATGACTGATGCGAATTTTACGATCTTGTAAAGATTTCCTTGGCCGTCAAATACTGGATTGTAGGAGGCCTCCAACCAAACTTCGCGACCACAGGCATCAATTCGCTTGAATCGGCCAGTAAAGAATTGACCTTGACGCAGGCGCTCCCAAAAGTCTGCATACGCTTGAGCGTGAACCTCTTGGGAATGGCAAAACATACGATGATGCTGCCCCTTGATCGCAGCAAGACGATAACCCATAGAGTCCAGGAAGCGCTCGTTTGCGTTAAGGACTTCACCCTTTAAATTGAATTCAATCACTGCAGTAGACAGTGTCAGTGCTTTGAGGAGTCCTTCATGCTCGCGCGACGCTTCAATCGTTCGAGTAAGATTATTACAATAGAAAAGATAGCCTTTTAACTTTCCGCAATCTTCAGTAAGAGGCTGCATGATACCGCGCAACCATATTTCCTTTTCGTCTTTTCCCGAGAGTCGCACTGCGCCGCTGTAATGTTCTCCTTTGGAGAGACACTGGATCAAACGCTTACTCATTTCTTCGTTTTTTACATGATCTGGCATCAATTCAGCGAACAGACGTCCTATCACCTCATGAGCAGGGATACCTACTTCCTGTTCAAAATTGGCATTTACACGCTTGATCCGTGCCTCGGGTGTAAGCTCAATGCCTATCATGTCCTCATCCAAACCCTGCTTTAAGCGATCAAACGAGGCTAAGCGCTCAAGGGCAGCTGCTAACTCGGCCTTCAGGTGTTTGTTAAACATATTTAGCTCGCCTTGTTCAAAGAAGTTGTTAGCCTATCTATAGGCCACTTAGGTACTAGGCAAAGGCTGCTAATAGCAGAAGCAGATCCGCTACTGCTCTGCCTTAGAAGACGCGCTTTCTTCATAAGTAGCGGGCCTAGATAGGAAAAGGAGTTTATTACGCTAATCGACCGAAGCGGCGATCCTTGAAGGGGAAATCTGCCCAGCGGTCTATAACGAAGGATGAATGGCAACCGCCCAAATTTCATTGCCAAGAAATGCCGAGTAAAATTATCCTACAATCATTTATTGAATATAATTTTTTTTTGAAAACTATCAGGTAGCAATACGGCGCCTCTGGCTTCACATGAGAGCTACTATGAACCATTTCCCAGATATCCCAGATCATCCAAGTCGGGAATACCTGCTGTCGATCCATAGGCAGCTTACCGCTAGCTTGGATCAGCTGCGAACCTTAAAGCTCGATGATCCCGCTCTACAAATCACATTGGCAGTTTTCGAAGCGCAGGCCAGACAAGCCCATGAGCTGATTGCTGAAATCGCCGTGAGGCTGGCAACGGATTCTCTTGGTGGGGTAGAGCTTGCTGATAAACGGACGATACGTGACCTAAAGCCTTGATCGACGTTGCCGATTAGCTGGTAATTTCCAATAGGTACCACGTCATGAACCTGCGTTCCTTCGGTGTAGCAACACGAAGCCTGCTCTGTTTCGGCCTCTTGGCGGTCCTAGTAGCTGCGCTAGGCCTGTTCAGTCTCTATCAGCTTGGTCAGCTTCGCGATCAAGAAGAAATCGTTGAGAGCAATAGCGTCCCCAGTATCATCGAAGCCAATCAACTGGCGTTGCAGATAGCCCAAACGCGTATTGAGGTCCTTCGCCTTCTTGCGATGCCAGACGCCGCCACCGTTGCTACGACGCGCAAGAAAATCGAAGCGTTTGGTGCCGAGGTACGCGTAGGCTTTGATCGATATCAAAAGCTCGTGAGCTCAGAACGCGAGCAGCAAATCTTTGACGTTTTGCGAAAAGTTCATCACGACTATATGCAATACACCCTTCAGCTTGCCGAATTGATCGCAGCAGGCCGACTGGATGATGGACGTGCCTTGGTGCAGGCTGCCATGGCGCAGCTAGGCGCCAAGATGAATGAAGGCACTGAAGCCTTACGCCAGATCAACAAAGATGCGGTCGATTCGGCAATGCAGGTGTCGACCCGGACCTATCACCGCGCAACGTCGGTCACCTGGCTGGTCATTGCATTGACGTTTGGCATAACCCTACTGCTTGCCTGGCGGTTGACGTTGAGCTTGGTACGTCCTCTTGCCCAGGCAGTCGCCGCTGCCAAGACTATTGCTAGCGGTGATCTCACCCAAGCACTCGATACCCGAGGTCGGGATGAAGCGGCGCAACTGTTGCAGGCCATGCACCAGATGCAGGGAAGCTTACGTGACACCTTTGAACACATGGGGCATTCGGCTACTCAGCTTGCTTCGGCCGCGGAAGAAATGACCGCGGTTATGCGGGAAAGCACCCATGGGCTACACCAGCAAAACAACGAAATTGAAATGGCCGCCACTGCCGTCACGGAGATGAGTCAGGCGGTGGAAGAGGTCGCCGGCAACGCTACCGCTACCTCGTCTGAGACACGTCGGGCTGCCGGTTCCGCTCGCCAAGGTCAGACCTTGCTCGTAGATACCTTGGACGCCATAACGGTCCTGGCTGGAAACGTCGTCAATGCCAGCGACAATGCGCGTCAGCTGGCTGATCAAACGCGCAACATTACTCAGGTGCTTGATGTTATCCGCTCCGTTGCCGATCAAACGAATCTACTGGCCCTCAACGCTGCCATCGAGGCTGCCAGAGCGGGCGATGCGGGCCGTGGTTTTGCCGTAGTGGCCGATGAGGTCCGGGCGCTCGCGCATCGGACCGGCGAATCCACACGCGAGATCGAGGGCATGATCGGCACCATTCAACAGGGTACAAGTCAGACCGTCGAAGCCTTGCTGATGAGCGCTAAGCAGGCTGATCAGACGCTTGGACAGGCACAGTCTGCCAGTGCTGCTTTGACAGCCATTGCTCAATCGATCTCAGACATTGACGAGCGCAACCTAGTGATTGCTAGTGCTGCCGAAGAACAGGCCCAGGTGGCAAGGGAAGTCGACCGTAACCTGGTACGCATCCGCGACCTTTCGGTGCAATCAGCCGCAGGTGCCGAACAAACACGAGCAGCGAGTCAGCAGCTTTCGGTACTGGCAACCGAGCTCGACAGCCAGATTCGGCGGTTTACCCTTTAAAGCGTGTACTACCAAGCAGGAAGTCAGCGAAAGGTGTTGACGTGAAATACTCCCCAAATTTTTTATATAATCTAAACACGCAAGAATGCTAAAGAAAATTGGCCGTGATGACGTTCAGCTTGGCATGTTTATCCAGAAATTTGAGGGAAGCTGGGTCGACCATCCGTTCTGGAGGACCGGCTTTCTATTGGAGCAAAACACCGACCTGCAACGTATTCAAGAAAGTGCCGTGCAGGCAGTATGGATTGATACAGCTCGAGGGATTGGCTGCATTGATACTATTGATGCTAAGCTAATTGTTCAGCCCATTCCCTATGTATTAGAATCGGGCACGGTCACTAATATCGAAGTTTCTAACATAATTAGCTGTGACCAGGAGTTGGCGCGAGCTGCTAAAGTCCTTACTGACGTAAAAAAGGAAGTCACACGGCTATTTAATGATGCTCGGCTGGGCAAGGCCATTTCAATGGGTGACGCGGATGCGGTCGTTGAGCAAGTGTCAGGATCAGTTCTCCGCCACCCTACCACATTAATAAGCTTGGCACGCTTGCGCTCTGCAGATGAATACACATTTGTTCATTCGGTATCTGTCTGCGCATTGATGACAGCTGTCGCACGTCAATTAAATCTAACGGCCGGAGAGGTACGGGCAGCGGGCACTGCAGGGTTACTTCATGATGTAGGCAAAATGCTTGTGCCTCTGAAAATACTTAATAAACCTGGCAAGCTGACTGACGAAGAATTTTTGATTATGAAAAGTCATGCTAAGCAAGGAGTTGCACTGCTGCAGCAATGGCAGGCATCGGCAGAGAGTATTGATGTTTGCTTGCATCATCATGAAAAGTTTGACGGAAGCGGCTATCCAGATAAACTTACAGGTAACGAAATTAGCCTACTGTCACGAATCGCAGCCGTATGCGATGTCTATGATGCTATTTCATCCGCACGACCTTATAAGCAAGCTTGGAGTCCTGCAGAGTCGATTCGGAAGATGGCTGAGTGGAAAGGTCATTTCGATCCTAACGTTTTTCAAGCTTTTATAAAGACATTAGGTATTTATCCAATAGGCTCATTGGTACGATTAAATAACGATCAACTAGCTGTTGTAGTCGACCAGCATCCCGACAATCTATTAACGCCTAAGATACGGATCTTTTTCTCCGCTCGGTCCCGTATACCGTTACCACAACGATTGCTGGATTTAGCACGTGCACCAGGTGGTGAAAAGATCATCTGCCGTGAAAAGGCCGAAAATTGGGGGTTTCGGAACCTTGATAAATTATGGCAGCAAGAACAAGAGAGAAGTAAATAGGTAGGAGTTGAATAGATCTACGCTTGCACTCAGAGTTAAATTCTGCCTCCGGGAAATTCTGCTACAGGCACATCGTGAGCTTTGCAAAATAAATAAGTAGATAAAATCGATAAGCCTGACCCGCATAACCATATAACTGAAAGTAATATAATTATTTCAAGTACGAAATTTTGATATTGCGCCTGCCTTCATCTTCCAGTATCGGAGTCAAAAATGTGTAGCCGATTCGTGCAGTCGCGGGGTATAAGCGAGTATCTGAAAATCCTAGGTCTTGACATGACCAGTTTGAAGATTCCAGCAGGCCTCTGCACTTCAAAGCGCTACAATATATCTCCAGGTGATCGAGTAGGCATCTTGACTGTAGAAGAAGGTGTCGCAAAAATGGAGGCCCTGACGTGGGGCGTGCGGCCTTTTTGGGTTCGTGAAAAGAACTGGCCTTCTACAATTACTGCCAGAATGGAAACCGCAGCCTCGAGCAAAATATTTGGTGAGATTTGGAAAAATGGACGTGCAGTGATTCTTGCAGATGGATGGTACGCTTGCTGCAAAGGTCGAAAGGCTAGACAGCATTACTATTTCAACCTACAATCCGAGAAGCCGTTATTTATTGCTGCAATTGGCTATTTGAGAGAAAGAGCCTTGAAGCCATACGACGGCGATGGCTTTGTAATCGTTACCACAGAGTCTAAAGGCAGTATGGCTGATATTCATGACCGCTCCCCCTTAATACTTTCTGCAGAATTAGTTCGGGAATGGATGGATCCTGACACTTCCGAAGAGCGTCTTGTGGAAATCATTCAAGAATGTCTGGCTCAACCAGATGTTTTTAAATGGCATCCCGTCAGTAACGTAGTTAATAGCGTCAAGCACGATGGGCAAGATCTAGTGAAGCCTAAAAGCGAAGATCTCGATTAAGGCTAAAATTGGATCATGTAGTGACTGACTCACCACACCTCAGCACTTACTTCAAGGCTGGCTTACACAAGAAGCGACTTAGGCATTTCTCTAAGTGGTAGGCATATGGTAAAGGTGCCGTCCCTAGCGAAAGTCATAAAAAGCTTCTGTGAGATGGGGCCTGGCCCAAGCCTGGCTATCGATTTGGAGGAACGGGCCAGAAATAGTCGGGCACGAGCTTTACTAAAAGTCCAGCACAACAGAGAGCAGCACAATACCCGTAATTATGATGATAGCCAAGAGGATCAAAACAGCGAGCTGGGACTCTTTGTCGGACATTTTCTCTGTAACCGCTGGTTGGGTCGCCCGTATTCGAGTAGAGAATTCCTCATCACTTCTACCCTTCAATTCTCCGAGCTGATCAAGGTGATAGGTTAGGCTTGGAAGGATGGACCAGTCCAACTCTAACCTATCACCGTTTGGGACGAAATAGATAGAGGAACACGATTGAGGTTAGCCCAGGCTTAAAAAGCATTCCACCTGACTTACTATTTGCTCCACGGCTTATCCTAGTGATGACTAGATCGTCTAATCCGATAATTACAAGGCCGCGGTAGTATTCAACGGGCTTAGGGCTACTCGAACCACCTCACGCGCTGATGTTCGACCTCCATATGGGTTGGGATAGTCGGGACAGGCTAACGTTCGAGAATCAGTCAAAAAGAGGTCGCTAGTCCCACTTCCGATCCCTCATCACCGGTAGCAATGATCATCGCGACCGGCTAGAGCTATGAGATCCAGACCGGCCCATCTCACGTGGTCTATTTTTAGGAGCCACGGAAGGCACAAACGCCGAAGGCAGCGATAGCCCGCCCGTTGCCTGAAGTACCGTGCTGTCCGGCTTAGGGGCTATGCCCCCTCAACCGCCCAACAGCCTGTCGACTCGAGCAGCGAAGGCGTCTACCGAATAGGGCTTTGTCAGCACCTCTATGTCAGTTCTGAGCTGCCCTTCGTCCTGAGAGGCCGTATCAGCGAAGCCGGTGACAAAGAACACCTTGGGCTCCGGGCGCACCTCCCGAGCGGCCTTGGCCAACTGCCGACCATTCATGAGACCCGGCAGGCCCACATCCATGATCAGTAGATCAATCCGGCCATCAGAGTTCAAGATCTCCAGCCCGCCCGCGCTTCCTGACGCCTCAAGCGTGGTGTAGCCCAGGTCGCCAAGGATCTCGGTGGTCAGCATCTGCAGCACCGGCTCATCCTCCACGACCAGCACCACCTCCCCGCGCCCCTTCGTTTCCGGCTCCGCTGCTGTCTCACCGGGGCAATCACCTGACGGGGCATGCTCGTTGCGCCGCGGCATGTACAAGCACATCGTGGTGCCTTCACCCAGGGTCGAATCGACCTTGATCCAGCCGCCGGACTGCTCGGCGAAACCGTAGATCATCGACAGGCCCAGGCCGGTACCCTCCCTGACCGGCTTGGTCGTGAAGAACGGATCGAAGATGCGACTCAAGAACTCGGGGGCTATGCCACTCCCCGTGTCGATCACGCAGAGGGACAGGTAATCTCCCGGCTCCAGGTCCAAACTCTCCGCAACCTGTTCGGCGAGGTGTTGACCGCCAACGAGCGCTTCCTGCAGGGCATAGGCTATTCGCTGGGGCAGATCGTCGGTAAGCACCACCGGATGTTCTGCAGCCGTGAAGAAGCCGAGTCGGCCGACTATCGCGCCTTCTGCGAGCGGCTCAACCGCGGCGACTACGTGGCCAGTCGCTTCAAGCGCATCGACAGCCATGGTCGTACCGTCTGGCTGGAGGCTTCCTACAACCCGGTGCTCAACACCCGCGGCGAGCTGTACAAGGTCATCAAGTTCGCCACCGTCATCACCAAGCAGGTGGAACAGGAACTGGCGGTGGCCGAGGCCGCGCGGGTCGCCTTCGACATCTCCCAGACCACCGACGAAAGTGCCCGCCAGGGCGCGGCGGTGGTGCAGGACACGGTCGCGGTGATGACCCGCATCGCCGACGAGATCCAGGTCGCCGCCAATGGCATCGAGGACCTCGGCAAGCAGTCGCTGGTGATCAGCGCCATCGTCAAGACCATCAGCGGCATCGCCGAGCAGACCAATCTGCTGGCGCTCAACGCCGCCATCGAAGCCGCCCGGGCCGGCGAGCAGGGGCGGGGCTTCGCGGTGGTGGCGGACGAGGTCCGGCAACTGGCCGGGCGCACCAGCAAGGCCACCGAAGAGATCGTCGGCGTGGTGCAGCAGAACCAGCAACTGGCGCAGACAGCGGTCAGCAACATGGCGGCCAGCCGGCAGCAGGCGGAGCAGGGGCTGCACCTAGCCAGCAACGCCGGGGTGCGCATCACCGAGATCCAGGAAGGCGCCCGCCAGGTGGTGGGCGCGGTCAGCCTGTTCGCTCGCCGGCTGAGTTAAGGCTAGGCGTCCCAGCCTGGGGCGCTGTACCACGCATAACAGGCCGCATCCAGTTCCAGCCAGCGGCCCTGGTGGATGACCATCCGCGTCGCCACCTCCGGGCTGGCCAGACCGATGGCCACCAGCAGGCTGCGGATCAGGGCGCCGTTGGCCACCAGCAGGGTGGGACCCTGGAGTTCCTCCAGCAGGGGCGCACCCGTTCGGCGGCATCGGCCTCGCTTTCACCAGCGGGTACCCGAAAGGTGTAGGGCTCGGCGACGCACCGGGCGTGCTGCGCCTTTAGCCTGACCAAGCCGCGCTACCAATACCCAGCGAGGTGGTACCGGAGGCATACGCCGCCACCTGGCTGTGTACTCACTGAGGAGGGCTGCGCCTGGCGCTGGCCGGAGGATCTGCCAGACCACCTGCGTACTCAGATCGAGATAGAGCTGCAGCTGATCGTCGATAAAGCATACGAGAGTTACTTCCTAACCGTGCACGGCTTCGTCCGCGTCGCACTGCAGCTGGGAATCCTCTGCCAGGGGTGCGGCTCGGCCGTTAACTCGGCGGTCTGTTTCGCCCTGCGTATCACTGAGCTGGATCCGATCCGGATCAACCTGCTGTTCGAGCGCTTCATCAGCCACGAGCGAGATGAGCCTCCGGACATCAATGTGGACTTCGAGCATAACCGCCGGGAATCGGAGGCCGACTACCCGCGTGAGCTGGGTAGATACCAACTGCATAGCGATCCTGCGCATTACTGACGTTTGATACGGTGGCAGCAGGCGCTCTTGTACTTATGGGTCGACGCTGGGCGTCCTTCGCTTCAGGCGTCGTTCCTATCACCTATCAACCACTCAGCCATAGCACTGTCTTCCAGCGCATACTCGCCGCGGTTAGCCTTCCAGATCAGCTCTCGCTCACGCAGCACTTCGAGGGCCTTCTGCACATTGGGCTTTGTGGCATTCGGCGCTGCCTGCGCCTCCTCAAGCTTTCGGTTGATCGCTTCGCGCGTCTCTGACGAGAACGGTGCGAAAGACTGCTTGCGCAAGGCCCGCTCGGCGATCACCTCCAGGACAGCACGCTGTAGAGCTGACAGGTCGTTGCAGGCGCTTTCGTAGTCGTTCCAGACGCCCTGCTGATGGTTCAGCGCGCCCTCACGCAGCAGCTCGCCCAGGTTGCCGGCCTCGCCCAGGATCACACGCGTGTCAGAGAGAAGCGCTGTCAGCATTTCCGGCCTGCGGCCGACTAACTCGAAGGCGTACTCCACGTCCTCGATCGCGAACTGGTTGTGCGCGGCGAGACTGCCGTTCCACAGCTCGGTGACAAACTCGACATAGTCACGGCTAAGACGAGGAAATTCGGAGACCCGGGCACCGTAGAAGGGTTGGCCGTTCTTGAGCACCAGGTTGGCCAGCTTATCTCGGCTGGAGCCAGTGAAGACCATCCGGACGCCGTCTTCCTCCTCGCCGCTATTGAGCTGGTCGCGGGCAGCCTTGAGGGCGAACATGGCTGCCACGCCTGCCTCGCTGTTGAGTGCATGCTGAGCTTCGTCGATGATCAGCACGATCATGCGACCTGATACGGTGCGCAGCACTTCCAGTGCCTTCGCCAGGGTAGTACCGGCGGGCAGCTGCGGCCGGGTGAAGTCCCAGCTCAGGGTGCGCAGGAGGTTGAGCTTTTCAATGCCGGCCTTCTTGGCCACCTTGCTCAAGCCAGACTCGTATTCGGCCAAGGCCTCGCCGATGGCGCCCGCGATCAGGTCGGCGGGATCGTTCTGCTTGTCCGCCCACAGGTCGACATAGACAGCGAGCCAACCACGGGCTTCGCAGGCAGGAATAAGGTCGTTCTTGAGGAAGGTGCTTTTGCCGGTGCGCCGCGGCGCCGCGAGGAAGAGCCCTGAGCTATGATCGTGGAAGGTCTCGCCTGCCAGCTCTCTAACCAATGACTCCGCCAGAGCGGTGCGTTTGAAGAGTGGACGTCTCGCGGCCATGGCCAGTATCCCGGAGTATCTGCGTTCGGATACAGTATACCGATGAAGATACTTAAGCTATACCGGCCGGCGCTCATCGCCGCTTGGAGGGTTGCGACAGTAGCGCGACGCCTGCGCACACTGGCGCGGCGCCCGATAGATCTACTGGCCGTAAGTGTTCTCGTATTCGCCCGACCACTTCCATTCGCGTGGTGCTGCTGGTTCTTGGTAGTTGGCGGCCAGCACGTCTGCAAGGTGCGATGGGGTGCAGGGCGTGTCGTACGTTGGCGCAGTTATCCAGCGCTCCAAAGCGCCCTGTAGCTCGGCAAACTCATCAGCACCGATGCCGTCGAAATCCCCAGGCCGGAAGATGTTGCCGTCGACGGCCGTTGGGCTGAGGTCTGCGGACAGGAACATTGCCAGAGCACCACCCACCGGCGCAACGAACAGGGACTCACTGTCGACTTTGGCAATGGTGTCGGCCGGCGCCGCTGCGAGGATCGACGCCATCTGGTTCCAAATCACAAGCAGCTGTTGGAAGACCGGGTCTTCGGCTCTAGAGCAATAGCGGTGGACGCACAGCTGTAGCGGCAGAGCCGGAGTCGAGGAGGTATTGAGGGTCTGCATGGGGAAGCTCCGTCAGCATCGTTGAGTGATGCTGACCAACGTCCCATAGGTCTTCAGATACGCAAGCCGCGAGGGGCTCAGCAGCTGGCGCACCGGGGTAGCCTGACTCGCCTACTGCGACCGCTTTCAGATCCCGTCGAATCCTGCGATCCCGGATCTGAACGGCTTCCACTCTTCCTCTGGCGCGCCGAGCTTGCAGATAGCCACGGTGACCTTCTGGCCAATGGCTGGATCCGGCGGTTTGACGGCGAGATGGCGGTAGGGGGTGTAGTCGGGCACCCACATACTGGAGCTCTGGCTCCGGTGGTATTCCCAGATACCGTACGCGTTGACGGTGCTCACCGAGCGCTCCAGGTTGATTACTCGACCACTTTCCAGATGGATCACCAGCATTGCGCACGCCTCACGAGTTGAGGCGCGATGATACCGCGCGGTGCTGGCATGGCCTGCAGCAGGTCGTCAGGTGACGCAGAGTACGACTACAGATTACGGCTCGCCGGGCGTTGGTGTACCGCACCGCCCGGCGCTGGCAGGTATCTATCACGCAGCAGACGTGGCAGACGACTACAGATTCTGGCCGGCGGGACAGGCGTAGGAAATGAACTCGCCGCCCACCCATTCCTTGCCCATCTCGCCCGGTACCAGCGGGATACCCAGCGTCGCAAAGACCGGCCGAGCACCGGCACATTCCTGGACGTATAGGACGGTGTACGCATAACCCTTGGCATCTGCAATTTCCGCCAGCTCGTTGATGGACACGAAGTGGTCCGACTGGAACGAGTAGTCGAGGCAGGACCACCCATGGCCATGGATGACTCGCGGCCGAGCGCCGGGCGCGGCGAACCGCTTGAAGGCGGTGGCCAAGGTGTCGTCCCGGGCAACCCTGTCCTTGAAGTCGAGGTAGCACAGGAGCGAACAATTCCCGTACCAGAGCGCCTTGATCTGGAAGCCCTGGCGCCAGTTGACCCAGCCTACCTGGCTGGTGATCTGCGGGCTCCACTTCGGAAGTTGTTCCACCGCGGCTTTGAGCTGTTCAACCGGTACCATGTTCGTGTCTCCATCAGGTGATGGCCTACCCTCTCACCGATCCGGAAAACGCAAGGCCCGTCGTGGTCCGCCTGGTGGCATGCCGCTAGACTGGCATGTGCTGCAGATCCCGTGAGTTGCGATGAAGATCTGGACGGACGAGATGCTTGCCTTGCTGGGCACCGAGAGCGATACCGCCCTGGGCGACCGGTGGGGTATGTCGCGCATGACCGTGGCGCGCAAGCGGCAGTCGCTGGCCATCGCGCCCTACGACCTGAAGCAGGGCGGCTTCCAGCGCGAGACGTTGTTCCGGTGGAGCCCGGAGAACCTCGCCCTCCTTGGACAGGAACCCGATGCGACCGTCGCCAGGCGGCTCGGCATCAGCCGGCGCGCGGTCTACCTGATGCGCCTGCGCCAGGGCCTGGCCCCGGCGAAGCGGGCACCGCGGGTGCACAGTCTGCCCCCGGAGGCCGTGCCGCTACTGGGCAAGTTGCGAGACGCCGAGCTGGCTCACCGGTTCGGGATTCCTGACGATCTGGTGTACCGCGAACGCAAACGGCGCGGCATTCCAAAGCTGCAGGTCGAACAGCCACTGAGCGAGGCGCTACTGGCTGAGCTGGGCACCGATAGCGACCGGGCAATTGGCCTGAGGCACGGCCTGCACTACAGCAAGGTGAGGGAGCTGCGCCTGAAGCGCCAGATTCCTGCGTATAAGCGCCCCAATCGCAAGAAGATGGCCGCCGGCGGTAACGCCATTGACGGTGGCCACGGCCGCTAGCCCACCGCCGCTCATAGCCACCTTCCGCTCCTCTGTCTGCTTCTCCCCCGCATAGGGCCTGCCAGTCATCCTTGCCGCCGCTACACTCCCGCGTCGGCGTCACCG
Organism: Pseudomonas sp. PS02302; assembly: GCF_029959585.1. Taxonomy (NCBI): domain Bacteria; kingdom Pseudomonadati; phylum Pseudomonadota; class Gammaproteobacteria; order Pseudomonadales; family Pseudomonadaceae; genus Pseudomonas; species Pseudomonas sp. PS02302. Next base: position 5,131 of record NZ_JASCON010000003.1, on the reverse strand, counting down.
GCAGTACGGAAACGCGGCAGCGCCCGCCCGGTGATACCGGCCCTCACCCTCTTACAACGGATCTGAGACCTCATATGCTTCGGCAGCTAGCAGTAGCCCTTGCGTTGACCCTCCCTACCCTCTCCTTCGCCGAAACGATCGACTGCCGCGTAGTGGGCGTGCACGACGGCGACACCCTGACGTGCCTCACTAGCGCCAAGCAGCAGATCAAGGTCCGGCTTGCGGAAATCGATACCCCGGAGAGCAAACAGCCCTACGGCAACCGCGCCCAACAATCCTTGGCGGGCATGGTCTTTTCGAAGGATGTTCGCCGGGACGTCCAGGACACTGACCGATACGGCCGCCGGGTGGCCCGCGTGTACCAGGGCAATACGGACGTGAATGCCGAGCAGGTGCGCCAGGGCGCCGCGTGGGTCTATCGCCAATACCTGAAGGATCGATCGCTGCTGGACCTGGAAGCGCAGGCCAAGGCGCAGAAGCGTGGCCTGTGGGCGCTACCGGAGGCGGAGCGGGTACCGCCGTGGGAGTGGCGCCGCGCCGCGCGTGATCAGCGACAAGATGCGCAAGCTGGAGAGGGCGAGCCGCCGGCGGCAGTACCGCCGAAGCGACCCGCGTCCTTCTCTCAATTTGGCGGTTCGGATGGCACCAGCACCGCGGGATCCTTCAGCTGCACACCACTGAAGGCCTGCAGGCAGATGACGAGCTGTGCGGAGGCGAAGTATCAGCTGCAGCACTGTGGCAACGGCCGGATCGATGGCGACCACGACGGGGTGCCGTGCGAAGCCATCTGCCGGTAGTTGGTGACTAGCGGGCCCGGATGGGGCCTTCTGCCGGATGCTTCGCGGTATGGGCCGCGATCAGCTGGTCGAGGAGGGCGACGACGTCCGGACGGCTGAGCAGCTCACGCCCCACGACCGCTGCCGGTTTGAAGACGCGGCCGGCCTTGCGGGTGTTCCAATCGCCGATCACCACGTGGATGCCCTGCACCTGGCCTACCGGGGGAAGCATGCCCCAGGTCTTGGTGTGGCTGGCGTAGGTGAGCAGGGCGCCAGCGAGTTCCTCGTGCAGCGCCAGGCGCGCCGCGTGATCCTTCGCCGCCTCGTAGCCGGTCAGGGCGTATTGCAGCACGTCCCACGCCTGGATGCCCTTTGGCAGCGGCAGTCCGCCGCGCTGGCATGCGGCGCGGTAGCCCTCGACCGAGAGCTGCGTGACCAACCGGGCGCCGTGCTCCGGATTGACCGAGTAGATCCAGACCGGCACCGTGTTGGTGGGGTTGCCCTGCACCACAGCGTTCCAGTCCGCCTGCTGGGTGGCCGTTTCGAAGCGCTTTCTCTCCGCTTTCTTGATGTCGTCCATTGCCAGGCCTCCTACTCGTCCAGTCCAGTAACACCGGCGCCTTTCCACAGCCGCTCAGCGACCTGGCGGATCAGCACGAGATCGTCCTGTGTGCTTGCCGAGTCGGGTAGATGACCGATGAACGCCAGCTGCGCGATTTCGCGGCAGAAGTCCGGCCGCGAATAACCTGACGCGAGCAGGCCCTGGTAGGCCGTTTTGCCAAGCAGCCGCTCGGCCGCGGCGTCGAAGTGTTTCTGGGTAGCCATGTTCCGAATGCCTCGCGAGTTGTGGGAGATCCGTTCCACGCTATCGAGCATTTGAAAAATGCAACTCGGTACCGGCTGCGGCTCGATGCTAGCCGCGCAGGTCGCCGGCTGCTGCTCCCAGCTACTCACAAATTGAGCTTGAGCACGTTCCCCTTGACGAGGCGCCCCAGCTACATATCCTGCGGCCGCTATTGAGCTCCCTCCTATGAACCAACGAAAGGCAAAGCTATGGCTACCTACATCCTGACCCGAAACGGCTACCCTCCCATCTATCGAGAGGCAGATGGCGCTCCACGTGACTTGCTGGAAATTGCCGAGAGGAACGCCGACCTACGTGCTCAGGTGTTCGTTCAGGACGACTGCCTGACGAAGGAAATCTATCCCGGCTGGCGCAAAAAATATCTCTGGAAGGACTGATTCAGGCCGTTGGTACCCAACACCGATTGACGGTGCTGGTCGAGCACTCCACAGCTCCGGGATCATGCTCACTCGGAGGATTCCAACAGTCGGGACAAGCTGTCGGGTTCTATCCCCCATCCCTCCCCCAGCGTGAAAGTCGGGCGACCGTGAAACCGGTCAGCTTTGCCCATGCTGACACTCATGGCTTCACCGGTGACTCCATGGAAATCGCTAGAGTCGTCATAGTCGATGGAAATCTCCGCGTCGTATCGCTGGAGGAGGTCTCGTAACTCGGTGAGGAATGCGATCCGTGTGGTGTGATCCATCAGTTCGACTCCTGATGGCGTGCGCAGGAAGCGACGAAATGATGGGTGTAACTGAGCAGCGCGCTCCGCGCAGACGCGTCACACAGGTGCAAGTGCTCGTTGGCCACCTTGAACCGGCCCAAGTAATCTAGTCCCTCGAGATCTGCGGCGGCAATCTGCTCTCCGTCAACCAAGGCGGCAACCGCACGCTCCCGCTCCGCGAACAGTTCCTGTAGGACTTTGGGGTGCCTGTTCATCTTGCGCTCGCTCAATACTGATGGAATTGCCTCCTAGGCTAGCGGCCTTCTGGAAAACGCAAACACCGGGCACCTTATCGCTTGTCAGGGACCGCACATCGAAGGAGGGCCAGGTCTGGGCGCCAGCTGCGTTTACCCTGGCACCAGTAGCAGAGTGACACCGCCGGGGCCGCCCTGGATGCAAAGGAAAAAGGACTTTTGAACATGGCAATGAGTGCTGAGCCTGATGATGCGCCTGACTGGCTGGTGCAGAAGCCGCGTAGGGCGCGGCCGGTCGCTTTAGTCGTGTGCCTTGCCGTCGGCGGCCTCGCGACATTCGCTGCCCTGGAGCTGGCCAGCCGGGCGCTGCCAGGTCCATCGACATCCGTAGCTACTGACCGCCCCGCCCTTCGCGCCGAGGCTGCAGCTCATCCTGCCCCAGAGCCGGTCGATACCGTCCGCGGCACGGTCCGCCGCGTTACGCCTTCACCCGTGGAAGGAAATGCGTCAGCCGCGGCGACCCCACCCTCGAACGTCCAGCCGCCGGCAGTGGCGGTCGGCAAGCAGACCGTCTTCAACGACCGAAACTTCACGCCACGAGGGGCCGATAACGTAGTGAGCTTCAGCGAAGCCCCTCGAAGCCTGGCGCCAGAAGAGGCGCCCCCGCAGCCGACGAAGGTCACGGTGGTGCGCCAGACGCCAAGCATGAAGGACCGCGCCTGCTGGCCGTACAAGGCTGGCAGCCTGGAGCATCGCAACTGCCGATCCGCGGTCGGGCTTCAGTACCGGGACTAGCGTCACTGTTGGTCGCCAGCGAGAACTGAGGAGTTCACGCCCAAGGCGAGGTCAATCCGGCGTTTGCCTAGGCCGCTGCCGTGCTGTACTGACAGGGATCTCTCCCTCAGCGCGGCTGGCCGGCGACACTCGCTATCGGGCCGCGGTGAGGAGATAGCTACCACCTTGGCTTGGAGGCCTACGCCTATGCTCTACAACCGCTATCGGATCACCCTGGGCGGGAAGTCATACTCCCCTGAGTTCCAAACGGATCCTCAGTACGCCGCGGCCTGGAAGCGCGTCCTGGAACGCGCCTACGGCCGGGAACACGGTCTGTGCGGATGCCCTGGAGCGGCGAGCGAAAGGTGACGATCAAGCTGCGCGAAGGATCGGACGGCTACCACCTAGCCCGCTACCCTCACAGCGGCCCGGAGCATGCCAATGACTGTCGCTTCTATGCAGCAGCGCCGCAGCGCTCTGGTCTGCAGGGCTATGCCGTCGGCGTGGTGGAAGAAACCGCCGACGGGGGTATGAAGGTGAGGCTCGCCCGGGGCGTACGGCAGCAAACGCCTGGGGAAGCTGCGGATGCGACCCCCTCCCCGCCGGCCGCCCCGGGCGTGAAGAAGCCGGCCATGACGCTTCTGGGCCTGCTGCATCTTCTCTGGTCGGAAAGCCGGCTCACCACCTGGTACCCGGCAATGGCGGGAAAGCGTAATGGGGAGCTGATTTCTCACCTGCTTCACGAATGCGCCGGGCGGGTGTCGGTAGCCCCTCGCATCAAGCTCGACCAGGTGTTGCTGCTGGCCGCTCAGAAAGAGAAGCGGCGCGAGGCGGCCAACCGCGAGATCGCGACGAACGCGGCCTCACGCAACTGGCGGCTGGTCGTCGTCAGTCCCCTGGCCAGGTACGACGAGGAGCGCCACAGCGGCTCGCCGGAGAGATTGCCAGTGACTGGGCCATTCGGGATGCCAACGCTCTACCTGCCCCCTGCCGTATGGGAAACCGCCTCTCGCCGATTCGGACGGGAGCTGGGCGCCTGGCGCAGGGGAAGCCGGGTGATCGCTATCGCTCAAATCGCGCAGCGCCCGGCCAAAGCCCACCAGGCGGATGTGCTCGAGGTGGCGCTGATGCAGGTGAGCGAGCAGTGGATCCCGCTTGATTCAGACCTGGAAGGCAAGGTCGAGCAGAAGCTGCGGGATGAGAGGCGCAAGTTCGACAAGCCGCTGCGTTACGACGCCGACGAATGCGCCGTCTTCCCAGACTTCTGGCTGCTGGACATGCAGCAGGACTTCGCGCTCGAGGTCTTCGGCATGGCCACACCGCAGTACCTGGAACGGCGCGGCACGAAAGAACAGTGGTGCTGCAGCGAGTATGGCAAGACGGGCTCGTGGCGCTGGGACGCGACCCAGGACCCTCGGGGAGAACACATACCGGCGTTCCCCGCGGCATACGTGTCTTCCAGATAGGTCAACGCGAAACCGGGCTAGCAGCGCAAACGTCCGGGCTCACTGTCGGTTTCCGAAATTGCTGCGAAATTCTGGAAACAATTGAACGGAAATTAGCCAATGACAGCAATCGACCCAAAGCTGACGGTTTCGGCAGGTTGTTTATGGCCAGAAGTGCCCTTCGCGCTTTCATTAACCTGGATCACGGTAAGTTAGCGTAAGCCAAGTGGTATTGTGGTCAGCCTTGTTGGCGCTGATGGAAAATTGACCCACCCTGCCGATTGAAATTTGACCCAGGGCGGATTGCTGATTTTGTTACCAGCAACTGTGGATAAGTCTACCAGCGCAGCTGCTGTTGCCCCCACTCCTTC